>PUOB01000335.1 GCA_003551985.1 Desulfobacteraceae bacterium
CCATGATGCCGGATATGAACGAGGGGTATGTCGGAATGGTGTCCATAAGCCTGCCGATCTACCGCGGCAGCTACGATGCAAAGGTGCGCCAGGCCCTGGAAGAAAAACAGGCCGCAAGCCAGGACAAAAAGCAGCTTTCGAACCGGCTTTCCCGGCAAACCCGTCAGGCGGTCGTCGATTGGCGAAAGTCCCGGCGCGATCTCGCATTGATCGACGATGACCTCATACCGAAAACACGGCACGCCCTTGACGTCTTGCAGGAGGAATACGGGGCCGGCAACATCGGCTTTGAAGAGGTCCTTCAGATACGTCGCGAACTGCTCGACCTGCAGTTGGCGCGTATCGAAGCCATAACGGCGCAGAACAAGGCAATGGCGCAAATCGAGTATTTGTTTGCCGCCGAATTGGGGCGGTGAAATGCATTTCCTGTAGGGGCGAAAAATCTTTCGCCCGATTAAGCGTACGTGAGATTCTTCGGAAATTGGGCGCAACGAAGATATTGGGCTTTTTACGAAGTCGTCAAAACCAAATAAAAGAGAGAACAAACCATGATACGACAATTCAGCACCAAAAAAATACCGGTCGCCATCGCCCTTATATTGGTGGGGCTTCTTGCCGGATACGTGCTTTTTTCCAACGGGCATGACCCCGAAACCACTCAGACCATCGCTCACGAGGATGAACACGACCACGAAAACGAAGACGAAATCGCGTACTGGACATGTTCCATGCACCCGCAGATACGCGAAGACGGTCCCGGCGAAATAAAGGAAGCAACGATCGACTATATCGACCCCGTAATGAATCCGGACAGCCGCACCATCGGCGTGCGTGCTGACATTGCGAACGTCGGGGAAGGCTTTAAGCCGGAAATGCTTGTCTCCGGCAGGATTTCAGCGAAACTGACGGAAGAGGCGCTGATGGTGCCGGCCACCGCGGTGCTGTGGACGGGGCCCCGTTACATCGTTTACGTCAAGGACACCGACGCCGAACAGCCTTTTTTCGAAGTCCGGGAAGTCACCCTGGGCCCCAGAAGCGGTGATTTCTACGTGATCAAAGACGGCGTGGAAGAAGGCGAGGAAGTGGTATACCACGGGACATTCCGGGTGGACCCGGAAACAATGCCCGGGTGCGGGGAAGTGACGGAAGATCTGGATGCGGCGCCGTAGGCTGTCCGGATCTTTCATCGCCTTATCGGAGCGCCTACATCTTCCCTCGCGCCTGCGCAATACGCATATATGTCTCCATTCCGTTTTTCGGCGGTTCGTATAGGGATTCCCCGGGCTTCCTGACCAGTCCCACCGCCGCCGTATCGCAGGTGGTGACACAAAGGCCGCAGCCGATGCACCGCTTCCGATTGACGACGGCGTTTTCATCGATGATGTCAATGGCGCCCATCTGACACCGGTCCAGGCAGACCTCGCAGCCGGTACAGAGGTCTTCATCGATCACCGCATAATAGTTGCTCTTGACGGCTTCCGCCGGGCTGTCCTGTATTTTCAGGGACCGCAGCATGCCGCAGCAATCCCCGCAGCAGCTGCACATACCCCCGACCGCCTGGGAATTGAAAGGCTGCATAACCAGGCCGGCTTCTTCATTGCCGCGGATGATCCGTTTCGCCTCTTCCTTGTCGACATATCGCCCCATGCCGTTTTCAACGTAATAATGGCCGTGGGAGCCAAACACAAAGCAGGCTTCCAGGGGCTTGCCGCAGCCCTTGTCCATTTTCTGCGCCGTGGTGCGGCAGATGCACGGCGCAAGGGCGATGATTTTCTGGGAATCGATAATGGCCAGGGCGTCTTCATAGGTTGCCACCGGTGTTTCCATGACGATTTCGGTATTGATGGGAATGGCGCGCATCACCGGCGTGCCGGTGGACTGAAAGGCCCTGCCGAGTCCCTTTTCAAAATATTCCTCCAGGTCTTCGGCCAGTTCCCGGTCGACCCGGTTGAGCTGAAATTCGTATATCCCCACGACGAACGGAATAGCGGAATAACGGGCCCGGTCCTCCTTTCTGTGCCGAAACAAAAGGCCGCGCCGGGCCATATCCTCCAAATGTGCGGCCTCCTCGGAGGGGTCCCTCCCTGTACGCTGTGCCACGTCCGCCGCGGCCTCCAGCATGGGCGTCATATCCAGGAACAGCCGGGCGTCCTCCGGCGAAAACAGCCGCTTCAGGATCCGGACCTCCACGCCGGTATCGGTTGCCGGGTACCCCGGCCCCATGTCATCCAGGCGTTCCCGAAGCTCTTTATAGATATCGCGCATTGATTTTTTCTCCTTTTACGATAATTTTGATGGCGTCGTAAAAAGTCGGGCTCCGCCTCCCGATTCACCAGAGTTGTTTGTAGGGGCGAATGATCATTCGCCCCTACCGTTTTTCAAAGATGGCACAAGCCTGGATTCCTGACTTTTACGAGTGCATCAAATGTAGGCCTACACTAAAATTGTCAAAAAAGACGGTTGTCGCTCAACCGCTATATACAATGAAAGGAAACGAGAATACTTGTCAACGAAAAATAAAATGACCGCGCCCTCTCAAAAAGATGACGGCTTCGTAAAAAGTCCAATATCTGCGTTACGCGCAATTTTCGAAGAATATCACGTACACTTAAGTACGCTCAATTCTTCAAAAATCGCGCAAGCCTTGATCTTGGCCTTTTTACAAAGCCGTCTGAAACCGACTTTTTACGAGTGCATCAAAAGTTGATAGGACGAAAGATTTTTCGCCCCTACGTGTGTTTTGCTGCCTCTGCCAATGCATGCCAGTTCCACACCGGTGCACTCTCTCCATGGATCATGCCCGGCCATGGCCAGCCTTGCGGCAGGGGGCAACTCAACGCCAAGGGCGCCTTGCTGACAGGGTGTAAAACAGACAGGCTCTGGGCGAACAGCGAGATCTGCTTGTCCGGCATGGGGGCGGATGCGCCGTAACGAAGGTCGCCCATCACCGGAAAGCCGATATGGGCAAACTGGGCTCTTATCTGGTGGTGGCGGCCGGTTTCAAGGTCGATGGAAACCAGGGTGCTTGATTCATCTGCATCAAGAACCCGGTAATACAGGCGCGCTGCCCGACCGGCGGCCGTTTTTCCGGGAACAATCCGACTGGTGGCGGTTTGGGTCCGCTCGAGATAGTGTTCGAGGGTACCGGATGACTGTTTCATAACGCCTTCGACTACCGCCAGGTAGCGTTTTTTTACCGTCTTTTCCCGAAATTGGTCGCTGATTCGGGCGGCGGCCTTGGACGTACGGCAAAACAGCACAACACCGGCAACGGGGCGATCCAGCCGGTGCACCATTCCCAGAAACACATGGCCCGGCTTGTTGTAGCGCGCCTTGATCCACTGCTTTGCCAATTCAAGCAAGGAGATATCTTTTGTCTGATCTGCTTGAACCAGAAGCCCGGATGGCTTATAAAGGGCCAGAAGGTGATTGTCCTCGTAAATCACGGGCCATTGGGGTACAAAAAAATACGGCGGGCGGTCGTTCATTATTTTTTCCCCGACTACAGTGAAAACGGATACCATGCCACGCATGAAACCAAAAAATACGCATAAAACAGAAAAATCCCGCGAACCGGGCCAGGCACAACTGGCGGTCCTTCTGGAGCGCGCCGGCATAACGCTTTCAAGCCGCCAGTACAGCCAGTTATGGTCCTACCACAACCTCCTGCGGGAACACAACACCCGGCTCAACATGACCCGAATCCACAATTTCAAGAACATGGTGGAAAAGCTCTACGTGGATTCGATTCTCCCGGGAACGCTGATAGCCCTTCCCTCACCGCTGCTGGATATCGGCACCGGTGCCGGCATGCCGGGGATCCCCCTTAAAATCGCATTTCCGGAGATTCGGATCATATTGGCGGAGGGGCGGCAAAACCGCGTCGAATTCCTCGAATTGGCGGTTGAACGGCTCGGACTGAAGGATACGGCCGTATGCGGAAAGAACATTTACCCCCGGTTCGACATGCCCGTATCCGGGATTATCACCCGGGCGGTCGAGCATATCGAACGCACCCTTGAGCGCGTTCAGGGGTGCCTGGCCCAAAACGGGCTGGCCGTGTTCATGAAGGGGCCGGGGTGCAGTGATGAAATCAAAGCGGCACAGACCCGCTTTGCCGGCGCCTACCACCTTCTCCAGGATATCCCGTATGCCATCCCGAACACTTCGCATGAAAGACGACTCGTGGTTTTTGAACGAAAAAGCGCCCCCTTGTGGCAGGTAAAGGAAAACTTCATGGCGGACGACCGACTTCGCGAGATTCAAAGCGAACACAATCCCACCTATCGGTATTTAAAAAAATTATTGACTGCAAAAGGCATAAAAAAAGGGGAAGCGGCCCTCATTGCCGGCCAGAAAATAATTCAAGAGGCTGTGGACGCCCTGCCCGAACGCTGCATCGCCTGGATCTCGAGCGCCGAACACGGGCCGCCGCCTGGGAACCTGCCGCCGGCCATGCACTGGTACCTGCTTGCGCCGCAGTTATTTGCCCAACTGGACGTATCCGGCACCAACGCCCCCCTGCTCCTGGTCAAGACGCCCGCGCCGGACAGCTGGCACCCCGAAGACGGGTTTGCGGACGGCTGCACCGTAATGGTCCCGTTTCAGGACCCGGAAAACGTGGGCACGGTGATCCGCTCGGCGGTGGCCTTCGGCGCAAACCAAATCATTCTGCTTGCCGAATCGGCCCATCCCTATCATCCCAAGGCCATGCGGGCATCGGGCGGGGCCGTACTCCGGGCCGAACTGTTGACCGGACCATCCATAACGGAGCTGCCCGCCGACCTGCCGCTGGTCAGCCTCTCGGGGGAGGGAAAGGATATTGCGACATTTGAATTTCCCCGGGCCTTCGGCCTCCTTCCCGGCGTTGAAGGCGCGGGCCTGCCCGACCGCCTGCGCAAAAACACCGTCTCCATTCCCATCGGCCCGGGCGTTGAGTCCCTGAACGCGGCAACGGCGGCAGCCATTGCGCTGTATGAATGGGCAAGGCGTTAACCGCAGCGCTAGCAGCGATAGCGTTCCCCGCAGGAGCGGGAAACGATAGCGATATTGTTTGGCATCGTTTCCCGCTCCCGCGGGGAACGCCTCCCCTTATCCTTTCACATCGTTCCCCGCGGGAGCGGGAAACGATGCCGAAAAGGAGCGGATAACGATAACGGCATACCCCCCTATCCCCACCAGCAGTCAATATCCACCACTCCCTGCTGCCCGGCATAATTCCTGGCACTGGAGTAGCGCCAATGCTCCGCCTTATCCACATACCCACGCGTAACCGGATTGGCATGGATATATTCCAACTTCTGCCGCATCATGCCATGGCTCAAAATCTGCTCGGCATGAACGCCTTCCTCCCAGAATTGATGCTTCCGATCCGATTGATGTGCTTTTTTGGCCGATTGAAAACACGACAACATCCCGAATGCATTTCTGGATTCCAAGTACTGAAGTATCCGCCGGGCGGTATACGATTTGAAACTGCGGGCCTCTTTGTCAAGCGATGCGGAGCGGGCAATGAAGTGAATATGATTCTCCAGTACGACATACCCGTACAACTGCAACCCGGCATGTTCCCGCTGATACGCCCAGCAGTCCAGAAGAATCGTTACGGTTTCAGGCCGGGTGAATACCGGCAGCCAATTCAGCACTGTGCAGGTCATGAAGTGCGGCTTGGACGGCTCCCGGATGAGGTAGCGGTCTCGTCCCATGATGCGGATGACCTCCGGCGGTTGGATTGATTTGGCAACTGGGTGGTTGACGTTTTTGGGGTGAATCAGGGCGTTTCGGTGGACCGAATGCTGTCGGCGGGCATTATAGATTGTGGACGCTGGAGCGTCAAGCGGTTATCGTTTCCGCTGGCGTCCCCACGCGGGAGCGTGGGGACGATAAAAATGGTTGTGGGCTTGCTGGCGCTGGGATTTTATTTTTGCAAAACCCATTTTTGTGCCTTATTGTATTTTATTCTGGCATTTAACGCTTTATACCTTGAATCCTAAGGGGATAAGGGGCGTTTCCCGCGGGAGCGGGAAACGATGAATAATGGACGCGGGAGGGTTTGGGGTGGCGTTCCCCGCGGGAGCGGGGAACGATGAAGAACAAGGGTTTGGGGTGGCGTTCCCCGCGGGAGCGGGGAACGATAAACAAACGATAAACAAACGATAAACAAATATTAAAACAAAAAACATACCAAAACGCATGTTTCTGCCGGCCACAAAAAAAGAGATGAAACAGCTTGGATGGGATTCACTGGACGTGGTCCTGGTCACCGGGGATGCCTACATCGACTCCCCTTACTGCGGCGCGGCGGTAATCGGGAAGGTCCTGGCGGCGGCCGGGTTTCGGACGGGAATCATTGCGCAGCCGGATGCGGACAGCGAAAAAGACATCACCCGTCTGGGCGAGCCGGAACTGTTCTGGGGCGTGACAGCCGGGGCGACGGACTCGATGGTGGCCAATTACACGGCAACCAAAAAATTCCGCAAAACCGACGATATGACTCCCGGCGGAAACAACACCCGGCGGCCGGACCGGGCAAGCATCGTGTACACCAACCTGATCCGCCGGTATTTCAAGCAGACAAAGCCGATCGTTTTGGGAGGCGTCGAAGCCGGCCTTCGGCGCATCTCCCATTACGACTTCTGGAGCGGCAAGGTCCGCCGTTCAATTTTGTTTGACGCCAAGGCGGACCTGCTGGTTTACGGCATGGGGGAAAAAGCGGCGCTGGAAATAGCCCAAAGGCTTGCCGCAGGGCAGTCGACCAAAGGCATTGCCGGCCCCTGCCGCATCGGCGGGGAGATACCGGACGGATACATCGAACTGCCGTCCCATGACGCGGTATGCCGGGACAAGGAAGCCTTCGCCCGGATGTTCGAAACATTTTACCACAACGCCGACCCGCTTACGGCCAACGGATTGTGCCAGCTTCAGGACACCCGTTACCTCGTTCACCACCCGCCGCAACCGCTGCCCGAAACACGCGAACTGGACCGCATCCATGAACTGGACTACGAACGCGACGCACACCCGCTTCACGCGCCTGACGGCACGGTTCGGGCCTTGGACACCATGCGTTTTTCCATCACCACTCACCGGGGCTGCTACGGGGAATGCCGCTTCTGCGCCATCGCCCTCCACCAAGGCCGCACCATCATCAGCAGAAGCGAGGCGTCCATATTGCGGGAAGCCGAAACCATGACCCGTCACCCGTTGTTCAAGGGCATCATACAGGACGTGGGCGGCCCCACAGCCAACATGTACGGCATTGAATGCGATATCAAGCGAAAAAAAGGGCCCTGCAGGCACAAACGCTGCCTGGTGCCCCGCCCATGCAAGCATTTGCCGGTAAACCACGGCCGCCAGATCGCACTCTTGAAAAAAATACGGACCGTAAAAGGGGTGCGCAAGGCATTTATCGGCTCCGGCATCCGCCACGACATGATCCTTTGCGACAAAACCCGCGGGACGGCGTACCTGGAAGAAATCGTTTCCCACCACGTCTCCGGCCAGCTTAAAATCGCCCCGGAGCACTCGGAAAACCATATCCTTTCCCTGATGGGAAAACCGGGGGTCAAACACACCCGTGAGTTTATAACCCGCTTTGGGCAGGCCGTCGCAAAGTCCGGCAAAAAGCAGTACCTGACCTGCTACTTCATCGCGGCCCACCCGGGATGCACCATGGAAGACATGCGGCGCCTGAAAGCATTCGCGAAAAAAACGCTCCGGTTCGCGCCGGAGCAGGTGCAGGTGTTCACACCAACCCCTGCCACGTTTTCAACGTTGATGTATTATACGGGGCGGGATTGCGAGACAAAAAAGCCTGTTTACGTTGAAAAAGACCCGAAAAAGCGGGAACGACAGAAGCAGGTGGTGGTGGCGCGCTCCGGGTGATGGAGGGGCGGGAAATGTTTCGTTCCACGCGGGAGCGTGAAACGATGAATGCAAACGGTTGGGCACGATGAACGTCCCCCGCGGGAGCGTGGGAACGATGAAAGAAATGGCTTGGCGCCTGGTTCGTTCCACGCGGGAGCGTGGAACGATAGGCCCGTGGGAACGATACCCGTCAATATGCCAGACGATAAGCTAATGCGCAGGCCAGGGGTTATTCCCCTTACCAGTAATACCGCGGGTGCCGCCAATGGTAAAAATGCGGATCCGGCCACCGATAATAAGGATCATAGTAATAATAGCGCCCCGGCCATTCCGGTTTATCCCACAGG
>PUOB01000181.1 GCA_003551985.1 Desulfobacteraceae bacterium
ACGCATATCGAGGAGCAGGTCCGGCAATCAGCCTATCACATTATCGATTACAAGGGGGCAACCTGGTTTGCAGTGGGCCTTGCCCTGACCCGGATCACGGAGGCAATCCTTCGAAACCGAAAAAGCGTGCTCACTGTTTCGGTCTATTTGCAGGGGGAATATGGAGTCGATGACGTGGCCCTCAGCATTCCCTGCATAGTTTCCGCGCAGGGGGTTGAAAAGATAATCGAGGGGAAGCTCACGGACCAGGAGCAGGCCGCCCTAGAAAACTCAGCAAGTGCTCTCAGAAAGTATATTGCCCGGCTCGAAGAACCGGATGATGGGTGATTGTGAACTTATATTATGTATTTAGTAGTTATCTTGGCTCCTCCCCGTTTCCCCACCCCGTTTCCCCCGTTTCCGCAAAAAAGCATACTGCCGCGTGATCTTTTGACCATAGGTATTTGAAAACCGCAAAATACATTAATACCCGTATTTAAATAATGCATTTAGTGTGTAAAACTGCATCCGGTGTAACATTTCATATGAATGATGCAACAGACATCCGGCTGCTGAACGCATGGCACCCGGCCCGGCCAGATATTCCGGGGCAAGGTGTATATCATTGATGTGTATATCGTTGATGCTGTTCAACGGGCTGAATCTAATGGCTAAAAAAAATACAATAGGAACAATAAAATGGCTGATCATTACCGGCAAAATGGTCAAAACAGCACCAAGCAGCATAAACCTGCCGATATTGTGCTGATTTACCCCTACTTTTATACCCATGCACCCCAGGCCATGCTTTTTCATCCCCTTGGCATTGCACGGCTGGCAGCGATTCTCAGAAACCGGGGAATGCGGGTCCGGGTCATTGATTGTACCTTCACCCACCACGAAGCGGTTATTTCTGAAATTGTGGACGCCCGGCCCCGGATCGTCGGAATTTATGCCATGCTGTCCATGTCTGAAAACGCCATGGCAATAGGGCGTGATATTCGCCGAATGCTTCCCGAAGCTTTACTGGTATCAGGGGGGCCGTTTCCGACCCTGCGGCCTGATCAATTCCTGCCTGTGTTTGATGCGGTCTTTTGCGGCGAGGCGGATGCTTCGTTTCCGGATTTCTGCCGGGATTATTTAGCCGCTGACTGCCTTCCGGATGATGCTTTCAGCAAGTTAAGCAATCCTGAAAATTACCCGGGAATCCACTACAAAAATCCGCGGGACGGCATGCCGGTTTCGAGCATGCCAGAATCTTCCGATAAAACGCGCCTTGACGGACTTCCCCTCCCGGACCGTTCCGATTATGACCACTTAAAATATCAGAAATTCTGGGTAAAACGGGAGGGATGGTCTCTGGCCGGCATCATGACAAGTTATGGATGTCCATTTGACTGTGAGTTTTGCTCAAAACCGGTGTTTGGCAACTACTTCAGACAATGCCGCATGGACAAGGTTTTTGAGGAGATCAGGGATATCAAGGATCGGGGATATCAGGGCCTCTGGATAGCCGATGACTGTTTCAGCCTGGACCCGGCATATGCCCGCAACTTTTGTCACCGCATGATCGCTGAGAAATTGGACATGAAATGGTTCTGCCTGTCCCGGGTGGACCATATGGCCCCGGCCGATATCGATTTATGGCAGACCGCCGGATGCCGTAAGGTCTTTTTCGGTCTTGAGTCCGGCAGCAATGATATTCTGAAATTAATGAATAAAAAGACCACCACCCAGGCGGCGGAAAAAACCATTCTCCACTTTTCCCGAAGCGATATCCGGACGGCGGGTTTTTTCATGGTGGGGTATCCAGGCGAAACCTACGACACCATTGAAACCACATTTCAATGGGCGCTTTCCCTGCCCCTTGATGAAATCTCTTTCACGGTTCCGTATCCCCTGCCGGGAACCCGGTTATATGAGCGGGTGGCCCGGGTGGAAGAGGCGGCTGACTGGCAGTATGAAAATGAAAACCGGCTGGTTTTCCGATCCGAGTTTGATGAAGATTATTTAAGAAAGCGGATAGACACCGTTTACAAAGAGTTTAACGCCGCGCGGGGCAGGGATGACACGGTTAAAGCCGTTAAAACGGGCATAGCGACGGGTAGCTGAACCACCAACCAGAGAGGTGTATGTGCTCGCACTCACAGATAATTTGTTTCTGACCCATTCTTCAACGGAGGGACAGGGCAAAACCCGGAAAATGGCAAAAGGTCTCATCCTGTGTCATGATAATGACATCTTTGCCGGTGAATCCGCCGGGTTCGGGCTTCCCGTGCTGAAAACACATAATCAGACGATATTTCCGTCTCTGTATTCCACGTCAGCACCGACCCCTCAAACCATTGCTGCCGTTTTCCATTTCAACCTGATCAATGCATGGTGGATTGCGGGCCTTCCTGCACCCTCCGGTTTTACGGATGTAATGGAAAAAATGACAGGTATTTATATGCGCCGGCCAAAGTTTCAGTCCTCAGGGCTGATTATCCGGAATGCGCTTTTTAAATGCTTTGGGATTCACAGCGCCATGACGCCCGGTAAAAGTTTCGGGTACTGCCGGGTGCTTTACCAGGCAGAAAAACATCAACTTAAAATCAGCGTCCAGGCAGATCTTATAAAAGAACCGGCGCAGCTGATTCTTTTAAACGAGGTTCCCGGCACGCATTTTACCCGACTGGTTACCCGTGGCGAAGGCAGCCGGCAGAACGCAGACGGCAGAAAATTTCTTCCCTGGCAGCAATGCAGCCCCGGGACCGCTGTTGAGAATCCCGCGCGGGGTATCGGTTTTTTCCTGTCTGTTCCGGACTGCTCCGGCACCCCGGAAGTTGAGATGACCGCCGGCCGTGAAGTCGCCCAAGACCTTGACTGGGCCGGCTTGTCCATTGCATCGAAGCACAGCAGACTCACCTATCATGTCAACTTTTATGTGTAACCCGACGGTTGATCAGTTCCTATTTAAAACATACACCAAAACGGTTGACGCTGTAGTGAGAAACATTGAAATCATAGGCGAAGCTGCCTCCCATGGGCCCGAAAAGAACCGTCCCCCGGATTTCCAACCCGCCTTAACCGGAAAAAAGTGATTGCATCTTTGAATGAAATGCGATATTTTGTCTTATAAATAAGACTTTTAAATCTTTATGAATTATATATAAGACAAAATGGATAAAGTATGGCCAGAATCAAAAAACGCACATATTCCCGCTACACCCGCCATGCGGTTCATTTACTGGGGATGCTGATTCGCACCGGGCGTATTGAGCGTAAAATAACAACCCGGGAACTGGCGGAGCGCGCAGGCATCTCCCGCGACCTGCTGTATCGCATCGAAAACGGAGACCCCCGGGTATCGTTGGGAGCAGCGTTTGAAGCGGCGGCCATTGTCGGGGTACCCCTGTTTGCACCAGACGCCGCATCGCTGGACGTCCACAGCCGGCACGCAGCGGAAAAGCTGACACTCCTGCCCAAAGCCGTGCGCAAACGGCAGACGGATGTAAAAGATGACTTCTAACACCACGGGAAAACAAGCACCCACTGAAGCCTATGTCTGGACATGGCTGCCGGGAAAGAGTCACCCGGTTGTGGCCGGACGCCTGTCGACTGCCGAAAGCGGCTATCGGTTCAACTACGGCAGGCGTTACCTGGAGCGGGATGATGCCATTCCGCTTTATCTTCCGGAGCTCCCGCTTCAGCCCGGACTGCTGCCGCTTCTTCCCGGCCTTTTCATACCCGGTTGCCTGCGGGATGCTTCACCGGATGCCTGGGGGCGCCGCGTGATCATCAACCGCTTATTGGGGGACGGCAGCCCCCATACAGACACCACGGTGCTCGATGAATTGACCTATATGCTGACATCTGGTTCAGACCGGGTTGGCGCTATTGATTTTCAGGCATCACCGGACGAATACGTCCCCCGCCTGGCCGAACAGGCGAGCCTGGAACAATTGATTGAAGCAGCGGATCTCGTGGAAAAAGGCCGTGCCCTGCCGCCAGGTCTGGCCCAGGCGATGCTGCATGGCACATCGCTTGGCGGCGCCCGCCCCAAGGCCTTGATTGAGGATCGAAACAAGAAATACGTGGCAAAATTTTCCAGCAGCAACGATCTTTACGCTGTCATAAAGGCAGAATTCATAGCCATGCGCCTAGGCGCCCGGATAGGACTTGATGTGGCCCGGGTCAAACGGGTTACGGCCGCCGGCAAGGGCGTATTGCTGGTTGAACGCTTTGACCGTCAAAAGGCCCCCGGCGGCTGGCAGCGAAGGGCCGTGGTTTCGGCATTGACCTTGCTGGCACTCGACGAGATGATGGCCCGGTATGCCAGCTATGAACATCTGGCGGAAATCATCCGTCACCGGTTTGCGGCACCGCAAAATACATTGCGGGAGCTGTTTGGCAGGCTTTTGTTCAACGTGCTGTGCGGCAACACGGATGATCATGCACGCAACCATGCCGCGTTCTGGGACGGAAGCCATCTTGCCCTTACACCGGCCTACGACATCTGCCCCCAGGCCCGCACAGGCAACGAAGCCTCCCAGGCCATGCTGATTGCCGGCGGCAACCGTGCCAGCCGGGTTGACGCCTGCATCTTGGCCGCCCCGCAGTTTCTTTTGTCTGAAACCGAGGCCCGCGCCATTGTCGACCAGCAGATCCAAGGCATTCACCAGCATTGGGAACCGGTCTGCGACGAAGCTGAATTGTCGCCGGCGGACAGGAATCTGCTCTGGCGGCGGCAGTTTTTAAATCCGTATGCATTAGGCGCTTAGATTGTGCCCGAACCAATGTCCGGGCGACTGACTACCGGGGCAATGTGGGTCAGGGGCGGGCCAGGCCAACACGTTGCATTGAATCGATTTAAACCCCAAAACAAGTGTTTTCGGAGGTCTATGCGCTTTGGCCCGGCCCCGTTCCGTTAACGGCTTTTGTTGAATCATTTTTTATAAGCTGGTTTTAAGCCTTTAAACATAGGGTAATGCACTACATTCAGGGTCTTTAACGCAGCATCTTCTTTGTCGGCTGTCGCGGCTATAATTGCATCCGCGAGACCGACACCGTGAGATTTGCCAAAATCCCTTTTGTATAATCCACCGGCTTTTGCAATCTCGGAGTCGATCCCAACAATGCGGAAAAGAGAGACAAAATTGTCTAATACGGATAATTCATCGTCGCCTTTCACACCTGCGTACAATTCAGCAACAACGATTGGAGACAGGATCATTCGGGAGGAAAATTCATCGATAAAAGCAATCGCTTTATCGCTGCCGCGCAAAAAATCAACCAACACATCGGTATCTGTCAGTATCGCTTTCGACATGCCGGTTACCTGTCCCATTCAGAACGCATTGCCCTGAAATCAGGAAGGTCATCGCGATTTTTCCAGATTCCGGCCGCTTCTTTCAATACCGTTTGTTTTTGGTTTTGATCCGACTGATCAATAAGGCGATCGATCGCCTCGCGAATGATTTCACTCTGCTTTTTTCCCGTATTTTTTGCAATTATAGATAGTTTTAAGCGATGCCGTTCAGTAAGGTAAACTTGCGTTCGTATCATAGCCCACCTCGGAAATTAATGTATACATCATACATATACATCATATAGCTGTTTTGTCAAGACAAACGGCTTGGGCCGCCTCCTTGCTTAACGCCTCGATGGGCAGGCCCACCATAGCCGCTGAATCAGCCTGCCGCCTGCTGTATTTCTAAGACATACTGCTCGACCTCATCAAGTCCGGAAATCAGATGGCTGCAGATTCGCTGCGCATCCAGAACGTCATAATCATGGGCAAGAAGATTTCTGAAACCGGCGATTTTGGCAAAGGAATAAGCGAATTCAGGATCAATGACGCGATTGGCGCCGAGGATATCAAAAGCCTCGGCATAGGTTTGCGGCGGGCGTAATGACTTGTGCTTTATAACCAGAACAGCCAGGGAAATACAGGAGTCCGCGATCAAATAAAGATAATGAAGCAATGCCCCGCGGTAGATAGGATCGGTGGAAAACCGCTCCAGACAATCATCCTGAATACCCCGTACCAGGCGGACATATTCAAGGATGCGGCCTGCTTTCTGGTCAATACGTTCCTTTATCATGCAAAGATCCTGTCCCGGCGCTCTTTGAAATCAATGGCGGCATGCAGCGTTTTCTGTTCGAACAGCACCCTGGCGTCCGGATCAACATCATAAATCAACCGGCCATTGATCATCAATTCATAAAGAAGCATGCAATTATCACATGTATTTAAAATCACGACATCGATATCGTTCCGTTTTATCGCCCTCGATATTTCGGTATAAAGCGTCAGTTTATGGTCCAGCGTAATCGCTGAAGCCTCTTTATCCAGGTATACGGCGAGATCCAGGTCGCTTTGGGCATGCTGCAATGCCGTGCCGGTGGAACCAAACAAATAGGCAAAAAGCACGCGGGGTTGAAAATCAGAAAAAATACAGGCAAGTTTTTCAATCATAAATGATGCCACTCGCAATTCGATGTTGAGATGGCAAAGAAACACACCAAAATATCTTTACCCTGTTTTCCGACACTTTTCCCCTGGACTTCTACCATAACGTCATTTCCGGGCAAAATCAAGCGGATAACGCATCCATGCGTCACACGTCATAAACCTGCCAGAGACCATAATGGGGCGCGCGCGGAGGGCCAGCGTTTTGTGTTTCTCCAATGCATATCTGCCCTGGTATGTAATGCCGCTTATCTCTCGCCATGGTCATATTTCACGACCCCCGGTGCAAATAAGCCCCCTTCAGTGCTGCCGTGGAAGATGGTCCACGCGCCGCTCGACAATCCAGCCCGTCATGGGGCAATCTCCACCACGTTTTGGAACCGGCTGACCATGATATATTTTTCAACGGTTATCCGAAAAACAGCGGTGGCGTCGGCGCGGACAAAATCATCCAGGTGCGGGTGCTTTGCCGCGTAAACGGCCAGGTATCGCTCCCTCTCCGATCCGGCCGCTTCAACAGCCGTTCCAACGGCCGTGGCCGCAACCGCGTCTTTGAAATCCGCGATGTCGTTGGAACGGTCGTCAATGAGCATGGAGACGTTCGGATTCGCCGCCAGGTTCTCATATTTTCGGCTTTGACGGGGCGTGGCGAAAATCATTTCAAAAATGTTGTCGGGCACGGCAAAGGCAACCAGGTTGGCATAGGGTCGATCCGCCTTGCTGGTTGCCAGCACGCCGACATAACGAGAATCCAGAAGCTGGCGAAGGGTTGCGCGCGCATCCGCATGACTCATTTATCCTGCTCCCTTGCGATGTTTTTATCAATTCAATCAAGATAGTCTCGTAAAAAGTCGGCTTTTGTCTCCCGATTACGACGGGTTCTTTGTAGGGGCGAATAATCATTCGCCCTTATGGCGGGCGAATGATTATTCGCCCCTACGGTTCTGAAAAGTTTGACAAGCCTGGGTTCGAGACTTTTTACGGTGCCGTCAATCAACGACATTACATATTTCATTTATCATACCACAATCCCGGCTTCTGCATAAACCATAACAACGCAAAGCATGCCAAATATTATAGAAGAATTTTCCTGCGTTTTACTTGCCCGCCTTATATTCAGGGATTATGCTCATAATAACGGAATGTGTATAAATCGAGAAAAAGGAGACTCAAATGCCAGGACAAAAAAGATCCGGAAACAGAGAAAAAGGATCCGGCCCGGGACGCGGCAAAGGTGGCGGAATGAATACAAGCGGACTTTGTGTATGCCCCCAGTGCGGCAAACAAGTGGATCATGAGCGGGGTACGCCCTGCTTTGAAAAAAAATGCCCCGCATGCGGGACTGTCATGACCCGGGGGGAACCATAACCGTCCGACGCAGCATTATAAGAAGGGAAAGCCAATGGCAACAACCATCACCCGCGAAGCGTTGAAACAAAAACTCGACCAAAAGGAACCTTTCCATCTCGTGGAAGTGCTGTCCGAAGAGGAATTCAGGCGCCTGCACATTCCGGGTGCCTTTAATATCCCCTTTAACCGGATCGGCACGGAAGCAACAAGGCGGTTTCACAAAACCGACGAAATCATTTTATACTGCATGGACCCGCAATGCCGCGCCAGCCCCATCGCCGCCGCCGCCACGGCGATGCGCCAGATCCGGTCGCGGAAGCGCGCATCTGGGCGCGCCGACTCGCCCATCGGCCGGGCGCCAAGCCAGAGCTGCCAGACCCTCGCCCAGGCGGCGAGCGGGGG
>PUOB01000398.1 GCA_003551985.1 Desulfobacteraceae bacterium
GGCAAGCCATATGGCCCACCAGTCTTCAGTGGTGCCCATCTGCTTCCACATGCTGACTTTGGTTTCGGTTACGATATTTTCCCGGTTTTCATTTTCAGCCATATTGATGACGCCTCCTGTTTAAAATGTTTAAAGATCCTATCAGCCTGTTTATTTTGTTTATTATTGGTTCATTTCTTGCGGTCATTTCTTTCAATTGTTGCTTGCCAGGGTGAAAAAAGGGTTCGGCCTCAATGTTGCCATAGGGATAGCAAAAATCGGGCCATGATCGTTTTTTCTTTTAAATATGTAATTATTTCAAGTATATAAATATTTCTATGGGGGACTGAATGGACCTGTGGCGCAGCTGTCTGCCGCTGTTTCAGGATTTTAATGTCAACTGCGGTTTGCAGCTGAAGCAGCCGCGTCCGCACCGGTGGCGTTTTGCAGGCGCAAATTTCTGTTTGCATCGGTGCTAACTTTTGGATACACTCTTTACAAGACTGACGGCTTCGTAAAAAGTCCAATATCTGCGTTATGCGCGATTTCCGAAGAACATCACGTACACCTAAGTACGCTCAATTCTTCGAAAATCACGCAAGCCTTGATCTTGAACTTTTTTCAAAGCCGCCTGAAACCGACTTTTTACGAGACTATCAAGACTGTATTAGTTGATAATCTCGTAAAAAGTCGGGTTTCGTCTTCCGATTCATCACGGGTTGTTTGTAGGGGCGAATGATTATTCGCCCTTACGGCGGGTGAATAATCATTCGCCCCTACAGTTCTTGAAAAAAAGACGGGATCAGGTATGGAAACATCGAAATCGCCATCAAAGGGGACGGTTGGCAGGGATCGGGGAGAAGGGGCCGAAACGGTTGACCACGGTCCGGTAGACGGCGGACAAGTCAAATTCGCCAGTTTTTCGCTTAGCCTGAGGTCCAAGTTTTTAATGGGCACGGCTTTCATGCTGCTGGTGATTTGCATTTTAAGTGCCCTGTTGATTTATGACCGGGAAAAACGGCTTCTTGAAGCTTCCGCGTACAGGGAGACACAACTGGTGATGGAAGCGGTCGAGGCCAGCCGCAAATATGTCCGGGAGACGCTCAGACCGAAAATGCAGGATCGTTTCGGGTCGGATTATTTCATGCTGGAAGCCATGTCCACGTCTTACGTGGGCCGGGAAGTCATGCAGCGATTCCAGGACACCATGCCCGAATACGATTACCGGCGTGTTTCCGTCAACGCCCGGAATCCCGCATCCGAGGCCAATGCCACGGAAAAATCAATGATCGACGTTTTCAGCGAAAACAAAGACCGGCGCAACTGGGTCGGGATGATCGATCTCAAGGGGGAAGCCTATTACATGCGCTTTCAGCCGGTCTATTTCGAAGCGTCCTGCATGCCGTGCCACGGTGATCCGGCGGACGCCCCGGCGGAGCTGCTCAATCTCTACGGCAGTGAAAGCGGTTTCGGCAAATCGCCGGGGGAGCTGGCAGGCTTGATTGCGGTGAGCATACCCGTGGAAAGCGCCCTTGCCGGCATTCAGGAAAAAGCCATGTCGATTTTCCTTGTGGTACTGCTGGGGGTCTCCGGGTTTTACCTGATACTGATTGTTTTTTTTAACAAGGTGGTCATCAACAACCTGCGCGGCGTTCTGGGTCTGTTCAGGGACGAGGTGCAGGACGGCGACACGTCGCCTGTTCTGCCTGCCCAAAATACCGGGGATGAGCTGCGGGCGTTGTCACAGGCCGCAAGCGCCATGGCCGACAACCTCCGCCGGACGCAAAAGCAGCTGAAGGATTACGCCCAGGACCTGGAGGTCAAGGTCGACCGGCGAACCATGGCGCTCCGGCAATCGGAGCAGCGTTTGCAGGAAAAGGTCGTTGCCCGGAACATGGAATTGAACACGTTGAACGCCATTGCCGAGCTGACCACCCGGGCAAAGGGGCTTGGCGACATCTGGCCGGACGCGCTTAACCGCACGCTCGACCTGATACCCGCGGCCGGTGCCGGCATTTATCTGTATGACACCGATAACGGACGGCTTTTGCTTGCGTACCGGGAAAATGCGGACCACCTGCCCCGGGAAGTGACCTGTTCCGCCCAAAATGCGCTTATTCACGAAAACCTTGAGGCCGAGTCCCTTTCCGGCTCCATGTGCAGGGCCCTGGGCGGCGACATGCACGGGTTTATGTCAGCGCGGTTCGGCCAGTGCCTTAACATCCCGCTGGCGTGCCGCGGCAATGTCCTCGGGGTGATGAGTTTTATAAACGTGGATTTTGAAGAGATCTCCGATGAGCAGCAGGCGCTTCTCCGCTCCATCGGCAAGCAGATCGGCATCGCCCTTGAAAGCTTTTCAGGTCTCCAGCAGCTCATTGAGAGCAAGGAGCTGCTCCAGTCCGTTTTCGACGGCATCACCGACCTGGTTATCCTTCTGGACAAGGACTACCGGATCAAGATGGTCAACAAGGGGTACCTGGAACAATACGGCGTGAATCCGGAGGACGTCCTGGGCGAGCCCTGCTACATCGTGCATGCCGGCTTGCAAAACCCATGCCCCCATTGCGATGTGGACCGGGTGCTGAAGGAAAAGAAGCCCGTAAGCGCCGAGAACCGATGCGGCAGGGGAAAAACGCACCTGGTTCACTATTACCCCGTATTTGATGAAGACGGCGGCGTTCAGAGCATCATTCGATATTCCCGGGATATTACCCGGCAGAAGAAAGTGGAGCAAAAAATCCAGCATACGGAAAAACTGGTCGCCATGGGGCAGCTCGCTGCCGGCGTCGCCCATGAAATCAACAACCCGCTGGGCATCATGCTCTGCTACGTGGATTTATTAAAGCGTCAGCTATCCGACTTCCCCCAGGGGCTCAATGACCTGCATACCATTGAGAAGCAAACGCTCAATTGCAAGCGGATCGTAACCGACCTGCTTCAGTTCGCCCGCGGGGAGGAAAGTGTCAAGGCGCCGCAGGATGTGAACCGTATCATAAAAGAAGTGGCGGGCATTTTCACCCATCAGTCCAAAAAGCAGAAAATCAGGCTGGACCTGGACCTGGACAAGGACCTCGTGGAGATACACCTGGATCCGGACAAGTTCAGGCAGGTCATGGTGAACCTGCTGATGAATGCGCTTCAGGCGCTTTCGGGGCCCGGTGAAATCCGGGTGTCGACCCGGTATATAGCGGAGGAGAAATCGCTGCGCATATCCGTTTTCGACAACGGCCCCGGTATATCGGTGGAAAACCGAAACAAGATTTTCGACCCGTTTTTTTCCACCAAAAAGACAGGCGAAAGCACCGGCCTCGGACTGTCCGTCAGCTACGGCATCATACAGGAGCATGGCGGTGACATCTTTGTGAACCCGGAATCCGGCGAAGGTACGGAATTCGTCATTATTCTGCCCGTGGAGGGTTGAAGGGAGCGATGAAGCGATGACCCATCCGCGGATTCTCATTGTAGACGATGAAAAAGATATGCTCGAAGGCCTCGAGCGGATTTTGTCCTATGAACTTGAAAAGGTCGATATCACGGTTTCCGAAAGCCCGGAAAAGGCGATGGCGCTTATTCGGCAGACCCGCTTTGACCTGATCCTCATGGACGTGTGCATGCCTGAAATGGACGGCAACGAACTCATGCTGGCGGCGCAGAAAATCGATCCCATGGCCACGATTATCATGATGACCGCTTTCGGCAGTATCGAAATGGCGGTTAATGCCATTAAAAACGGCGCGTATGATTTTATCACCAAACCCTTCGATATCCCCGATCTCGTTCGTCTTGTGAAAAAAGGGATGGAGCGAAGCGCTCTCATAAGGGAGAATGAAAGCCTCAGGGAGAAAGTTGCAGGTCAATCGGTGGTTGAAGATATCGTCGGAAAAAGCGTTCCCATGAAGCGCCTCTACGACACCATCCACTCCCTGGCGGACACCGATTACACCGTTCTCATACGCGGTGAAAGCGGTACCGGCAAGGAGCTTGTCGCCCGGGCCATCCATTCCCTGAGCGGCAGAAGCAGCCGCGAGCTGGTTACCGTGAACTGCCCGGCCATACCGGAGCACCTGCTGGAAAGCGAGCTTTTCGGGCATCAAAAAGGGGCTTTCACGGGAGCCATGAGCGATCACGAAGGGCTTTTCCGGCAAGCCGACGGTTCGAGCTTGTTGCTGGATGAAATCGCCGATATTTCGGTCCCTATACAGACAAAGCTTTTACGGGTCTTGCAGGAGCATGAAATACGGCCCCTTGGAAGCACCAAAACCCTCCATGTGGATGTTCGCATTCTTTCCACCACCAACCAGGACCTGGAAGAAAAAATAAGAAACAAGAGCTTCCGGGAGGATTTATTCTACCGCCTGAACGTGGTCACCGTATCCACGCCTTCCCTTCGGGAAATCCCGGAGGATATCCCGATTTTGGTCCACCACCTGGCGCGCCGCGTGGTCGACGAGCTTGAAATGGCGCCCATAAAGATCGCCACCCCCGTACTGGAATCGCTCATGCGGCGGAAATGGCCCGGTAATGTCCGTCAGCTACAGAATTTTGTCCGGCGGCTCATCGTGTTTTCAAACGGCACCGAGATCGGCACGACCGATCTCAAGGTCGTGGACAACCAGGATCTGGCGGAAGGCCGGTATGACATAGCGACTCATACGGTATTGGACAGGGATGCCGATGGCATTGAGCAGTACACGGAAGCGAAAAACAGGGTGTTAAATGAGTTTACGGAAGGGTACGTCTCTAAAATCATGGAAAAAACCGGGGGCAATATCAGTCACGCGGCCAAGCTGGCCGGTATGAGCCGGGTGGCGCTGCAGAAGATACTGCGCCGCCTGGACATCGACCCCGAGGCATTCAGGGCGAATTGAAAAAGCGTTCTTCCCCGCTAAAAACCATCAGGCGCTTGTTTTTAGCGCAGGCAAGGGTCATGTTGATCGAGGCGGCCAGTTCGACGGCGAGGGCGGTGGGGCGGGATATGCCCACAATCAGTTCAATGCCGGCGCGGGCGGCCTTCTGGACCAGCTCATAGCTGAGCCGTGATGACATGAGGGCAAAAACCGCCCCGTCGATACCCGGCCCCGTGAAAACCTTTCCGATGGCCTTGTCCAAGGCATTGTGGCGGCCGACATCCTCGGCGTGGGCAAGGATTGTCATGTTGTGGTCGAATATGAGGGCCGCATGGGCGGCCCGGGTTTTTTGGTGAATCGCCTGGTGGTCCGGCAGGCGATCGACGCACGCCATTGTCTTTTCCACGGAAAAGCGGTTCCGGGCGGGCAGGGGGGACAGGATCTGGCGCAGGTCCTTGATGACCTCCTTGCCGCAGATGCCGCAGCTCGTCTGGCTGACGAAGCCTTTCCGTTCAAGGAGGTCGGCGACTTTCCGGCGCCGCCGGTCCGTCAGCGTCACGGTTGCCACGTTGGTCTCGTCCTCATCGCAAAACCCGATCGTGATGATATCGTCCGGGGTTTCCACGATGCCTTCAGAAAGGCAGAATCCGGCTGTATGGGCGATTTCATCGCCGGGGGTGCGCATCACAACGGCGTAGGGGCTGCCTTCGATGCGGATAGAAAGCGGCTCCTCCACGATCAGCGGCTCATTTGCGGCAAATCGCGTCTTGTTTTCGAACACCCAGATGTCTTTTGTCAACGTTTCGCTGTTCATCGGCGGCTTAGTTCATCGTTGATGCACTCGTAAAAAGTCGGTTTCAGACGGCTTTGTAATCACGCCATGGCGTGACAAGATCAAGGCTTGCGCAACCTCTTCGTGTAGGGGCGAAAAATCTTTCGCCCGATTAAGCGTACGTGAGATTCTTCAAAAATTGCGCATAACGCAGATATTGATAGTCTCGTAAAAAATCGGTTTCAGACGGCTTTGTAAAAAGTTCAAGATCAAGGCGCGTGCAATTTTTGAAGAATTGATCGTACTTTGCCGTACGTGAGATTCTTCAAAAATTGCGCGCAACGCAGATATTGGGCTTTTTACGAAGCCGTCATCGGCGGCTTATTAGATAAATGCCGTACGTCGCCCGCAGGTTCGGGAGGAAACCGGCGATTTTCCCGCTTCTGTAATAGTTGTCCGAATCGATAGCGGCCTCCCTGAGGATGTTAAATCCCGCGCGTTTCGAGAATTCACGGAAATCCCTGATGGAGAGAATGCGAATGTTGGGCGTGTCATACCACTGGTAGGGGAGCTGCGGCGAAACCGGGGCGATCCCTTTGAAAAGCACCTGGTAGCGGATGTACCAGTGCCCGAAATTCGGAAAGCTCACCACAACCTTTTTTCCGATTCTCATCATTTCATGGATTAAATCCAGAGGCTCGTAAACCTGCTGCAGGGTCTGGCTCAGGATGACGTAGTCGAAGTTATTGTCCGGGTAGTCGATAATTTCCTCGTTGATATCCCCCTGAATGACCGAAAGCCCTTTTTCAATACAGGCGGCCACCCGGTGCTCGACGATTTCAATGCCGGTCTCCCGGATATTTTTATTCTTTTTGAGATAATGGAGGAGTTCGCCTTCGCCGCACCCGAGCCCGATCACCCGGGATTCGGGTTCGACCCATGAAGCAATGACCTGCAGGTCGAAGCGAAGGTTGTCTGGTTTATTGGGCGCCGTTGTAGACACTGTCCAGAAATCCTTTCACCAGGTTGGTCAACCGCTGGTTCGGCAGTAAAAAGGCGTCATGTCCCCATTCCGCCTCGATTTCACAAAAACTGACATTAAGGCCGCTTTTTTTCATGGCCTTGACCATCTCCCGGCTCTGATAGGTGGGATAGAGCCAGTCGGAGGTGAAGGATACCACCATGAACCGCGCCTGGGCCCGGGAAAAGGCCTCTATACTGGAGCCGACGTTGTTCTGGTGGGCCAGGTCGAAATAATCGGCGGCCTTGGTGATATATAGAAACGAGTTGGCGTCAAAGCGCTCAACGAATTTCGCCCCCTGGTGCCGGAGGTAGCTTTCAACCTGAAAATCAGCCTCGAAATTAAAGGAAAAATCGTCCTTGTCCTGGAGCTTGCGCCCAAATTTGCGGCGCAGGGCTTCATCGGACAGATACGTGACGTGCCCGATCATGCGGGCCACGGAAAGTCCCAGGTCCGGCTTTTTGCCGTTGTAATAATTGCCGTTGTTCCAGTTGGGGTCGGTTATTATGGCCTGGCGGGCCACCTCGTTGAACGCGATGGCCAACGCCGAGTGGCGCAGGGTGGTGGCCAGCGGCATGGCGGACTGCACCATTTCCGGATATTGAACCGCCCATTGCAGCACCTGCATCCCCCCCATGGACCCACCGGTCATGGAAAGGATTTTTTTGATCCCCAAATGGTCCATCAGCGCCTTTTGGGCGCGCACCATGTCGGCGATGGTCACAAACGGAAAGGTCATGCCGTAAGGCTCGCCGGTCTCCGGGCTGATGGATGCCGGCCCCGTTGATCCCATGCAGCCGCCCAGCACATTTGAGCAAACAACGAAATACTTGTCGGTATCGATGCCCTTTCCGGGCCCGATCATGTTGTCCCACCATCCCGGCTTGTCGTCGTTTTCCGAGTAGACGCCGGCGGCGTGGGAGTCGCCGGTCAGGGCATGGAGAACCAGCACAACGTTGCTTTTGCTTTCGTCGAGCGTGCCGTATGTTTCATAGGCAATGGTGACGGGACCGAGTCTGGCCTTTGAGTCCAGGACCATTTCATTGGGCGGGTGTGCAAAGGTGAAATATTTTTTTTCGACCTTGCCGACGGTTTTGCCCGTTATGTCGTGCGTGATGTATTCGCTCATGCGGTTTCTTA
>PUOB01000080.1 GCA_003551985.1 Desulfobacteraceae bacterium
GGAAACCATCGACCTTGCGGCCTGGGATGCCTCGGGACAGGTTTTATACATCTTCCAGTTGCCTGCGATCATCGGGGTTCTGGCACCCATATGAACTCCTTTTACAAGTGGTTTTTTGATGCGCTTCTTTCGTCAGCGCATCCCATGACCGATGACCGGTTATAATTGCTTGCCGATCATCACGGCGAGGTCAATCATCCGCTCGGAATAGCCGGTTTCATTGTCGTACCAGGCAATGACCTTGGCCTGCCGGTCAACGGCGTATGTGACCCCTCCGTCAACAATGGAGGAAAGCGGGTTGCCGTTGAAATCGATGGATACCAGCGGCTCCTCGCTGTAGCCCAGGATGCCGGACAATTCGTTTTTCGAGGCTTCCCGGAGCGCATTGTTGACGTCATCCGCCGTAACGGATGTATCGAGCAGCGCAGTAAGGTCCACCAGGGAAACGTTGGGCGTGGGAACCCGTATGGCAAGGCCGTTCAGCTTGCCGTTCAGATCCGGAAGTACCAGACCCACGGCCTTGGCGGCCCCGGTCGTGGTCGGGATCATGGACAGGGCCGCGCCCCTTGCCCGCCGGAGATCCTTGTGCGGGGCATCCAGAAGCCGCTGGTCCCCCGTGTATGAGTGGACGGTGGTCATCAGTCCGGAGACGATGCCGAACGTCTCATGCAGGACCTTGGCCACCGGCGCAAGGCAGTTTGTGGTGCACGAGGCATTGGAGATGATATGGTGCTCGTCTTTTTTATAGGTGTTCTCGTTGACGCCCATGACGATCGTGTGGTCGGGCCCCTTTGCAGGCGCTGAAATAATGACCTTCCTGCATCCGGCGACGATATGTTTTGCCGCGCCGTCCCGGTCCGTGAAAAGGCCTGTGCATTCTGCCACGATATCGGCGCCGTATTCCCCCCATTTCAACTTTTCGGGATCCTTTTCAGCCAACACCGGGATGGCTTTTCCGTTTACTTCGATGGCGCTGTCTTTGGGGACGATATTTGCGTCCAACCGTCCGTGTACGGAATCATACGTCAACAGGTGGGCAAGGGTTGCCGGATCCATTATATCGTTTACGGCCACAACTTCTATATCAGGGCGCTTCAGGGCCGAACGAAACACAATCCTGCCGATCCTGCCCATGCCGTTTATGCCAAGTTTAACTGCCATGCGTCTACTCCTTTCAATGTTTTAAAGTATCGTCGTAGTAATCAAGTCTGCTCGTGGGCCGGAATCGCACCGATTCTTCAGGCCTCGCGCTTGTTCCCCTTGAGAATGTCGCTGGCCAGGGAAATGCTTTTTTTGCCATAGGCTTCAATGGTTTTGGCCATTTCATGGAGATTCGACCCCTTGCTTCTCAGGTTGACCGACTTGATCAGCACGGGGAGGTTAACCCCGGATATGACCTCTACACGGCCTTCCTCAAGAAAGGAATAACTCAGGTTGGACGGCGTGCCGCCAAACATGTCGGTTAAAATGAGGATGCCCCTGTTGTGGTCAACCTGTTTGATTCGATCCTGTATTTTCTGCCTGAGCGTGTTTATGTCCTGGGTTAAATCAATGGACACGGGCACGACCGCCTCGGGCGGTTCACCGAGGATTATCGCCGCAGTCTCGACCAGGCTGTCCCCGAGGTGACCGTGTGTCACGATAACAATACCAATCATAATTTTATCCTTGTCCTACAAATTAAGATCCACATCCCGGTGCGTCAAACGAACCGAGCGCCCCGGCCGGTTCACGTGGCCATAAAGCGAATCGGCAATGACAACACTCCGGTGATAACCGCCGGTACACCCTATGGCAATCGTGAGATAGGCCTTGCCCTCCTTTTCGTAGAGCGGAATCAAAAAGTCAACCAAATCATAAAATTTTTCCAAAAAATGAACTGTGATCCATGCGGACAGCACATGCTGTTTTACCGTCTCGTTTCTGCCGTCCAGGGATTTTAAGTGTTCAATAAAAAAAGGGTTGGGAATAAACCGGACATCCATAACCAGGTCCGCTTCATGGGGTGTGCCGTGTTTGAATCCGAATGACATGATATGGGTCTGCATCGACGTTGAATCGATACAATTTTCAACCAGCTTGAAAATGACCGATTTGAGCTCATGGACGTTGAAATGGGACGTATTGATGATATGGTCGGCAAGCAGCCGGATGGGCCGCAGATGGTCAATTTCGGAACGGATCCCATCCATGAGGGATTGGTCCTGGCCCAGGGGGTGGTGCCGCCGGGTCTGGCTGTATCGCCTGAGGATAACGGTTTCCTCCGCCTCCAAAAACAATATTTCGATATTGTATCCTTTTTTTTTAAGACCTGAAAAAATTTCCGGAAAGGACGCCAAAAACCCTTTTTCCCGCAAATCCATTACAAAACCGATCCCCTTTATCCGTTCATCGGTTTCCGCAGGCATCTCCAAAAACTTGGGAAGCAATTTGACCGGCATGTTGTCCACGCAATACAAGCCCGCATCCTCCAGGGCGGCCAGGGCAACGCTTTTGCCGGATCCGGAAAGACCCGTAATAATGAATATCTTAATGTTTTTCATGGATCATTTCCATTAAGCGGGGTTTCAGTCAGAATTGTCCGCTTCCGATATAATACGGATCACCGCCTCGGCATCCGGGGCGTTTGCCAGGTCGGCCTTGAATTGGTGAGATTTTAAAAGCCTGGATATTCTGGCGAGAAGCATAAGGTGCAGGCCTGTGGTGTCGTCAGGGGACAGCAAAAGAAAAAAAAGGTGCGCGGGTTTGCCGTCCATGGCATCAAAGTTCACGCCGCGGCGGCTCAACCCGAATCCGGCAACGAGCTGTTCAAGCCCGGGGACTTTCCCGTGGGGAATGCCGACCCCGCCGCCGATGCCGGTGCTGCCGAGACGTTCACGCTCGATCAGGACCCGCGTGATCGTTGCATGATCCATTCCTGTAAAATTGGCTGCCGGCAGGGAAAGTTCGTCAATAACCCCTTTCTTGTCGACGGCCTTAAGATCGGGCAAAATGGTTTCTTTGTGCAGATAATCCAAAACTCTCATCGGTGTTCACTTTTCCGGTCCTGCGCCGGTTATGTCGATAGTGTGACAGGATCATGGTTTGACGGCTTCGTAAAAAGTCCAATATCTGCGTTACGCACAATTTTTCAGAATTTCACGTACGCTTAATCGGGCGAAAGATTTTTCGCCCCTACACGAAGAGGTTGCGCAAGCCTTGATCCTGGACTTTTTTCAAAGCCGCCTGAAACCGACTTTTTACGAAGCGGTCCATTTCAGAGGGGTTCTATAAGACCCAGACCGCCGTTTTTTCTGCGATAAATGACATTCACCTGGTTTGTCCGGGAATTGGTGAACACGAGAAAATTGTCCTCGGTCAATTCAAGCTGCATGCCGGCCTCTTCGATATCCATGGGCTTGTAGTCGATGCTTTCAATCCGGATTTCCGGCATATCCGGTGCGGCTTCAGCCGTCGGGTTCATGTCCGGGTTCATCTCCCTTACTGAGTCCGCGCCCTTGTTCGGCCGGTGGTTTTTGATTTTCTCTTTTTGCTTTTTCAGTTGTTTTTCCAGTTTATCCAGGGCCAGGTCGATGGACGAATACATGTCACTTGCTTTTTCACGGCAAACAATGTTTAAACGGTCCCCTTTAAGACGGATTTCCGTGTAGTGGCGAATCTTTTCAACACTCAGGACAACCTGGGCCTCCGCGGGATTATCCAGGAGTTTGTCCATCCGGTCGAGTTTACTGGTGACGTAGTCTTTGAGCTGATCGGAGGGGTCGATGTTTTTAAACGTTACCGAGGTTTGCATAAGTCCCTGCCTCCTTATAGTTGTTTTCGTTTGCTCGATGGCAGTATCCCCATCGCTTCCCTGTACTTGGCGATTGTGCGCCTGGCTATCCGGATACCGGCTTTTTCCAGGAGAACCGCTATTTTCTGGTCGCTGTAAGGTTTTTTGGGGTCTTCACATGAAACGAAGCCCCTGATTTTTTCCTGCACCGATGCCGATGCAATGGTTTCACCGTTGCACCGGTTAATTGAGCTGTTGAAAAAAAATTTAAGCTCGAAAATGCCGTGGGGCGTATGGGCGTACTTGTTTGTCGTCACCCGGCTGATGGTTGATTCATGCATGTCGATGTCCTCCGCCACATTCCGCAGGACCATGGGTTTTAAATGGGCGATGCCTTTGTCGAAGAAATCCCGCTGGAATTTGACAATGCTGGTCATTACATTGAATATGGTTTTTTTTCGCTGTTGAATACTTTTGATAAGCCATTCCGCGGAACGAAGGCGATCCTTGAGATAGGCGCGTGCTTCCGGCGTTATCTCTCCCCCTTTCCGCACGGCGTTTCTGTAGTAGGAATTGACATGCAGCTGGGGGATGTCATCGTCGTTCATGTAAACAATATAATCATCCCCTTCTTTTTGCACATACACATCCGGCGTAATATAAATCTGATCATCTTCGCCATGCCGGTCGCCGGGGCGCGGGTCCAGCGTGCGAATCAGTTCGACGGCCGCGACGATAGCGTTGACATCCGTCTTCAGGGTTTTGGCAATGAGGGCATAGCGTTTGCTTTCAAGATCCTTCAAGTGGTTGGATATCAGTGCGGTGACCAGCGGTGAATCAATGCCAAGCAGACGGGCCTGGATCAAAAGCGATTCGGAAAGGTTTCGTGCGCATATGCCGGGCGGGTCGAACGATTGCATCCGCAAAAGAACCTCTTCGATTTTTTCGACTGGCTCCCCGGCATTTGCGGCGATGTTTTCCAGACTATCGTCAACAAATCCGAATTTGTTTAAATTGCCGATAATAATGCACCCGATCATCTCTTCCGCGGGGGTCGGCTGAGACATCAGCAATTGCCACCGCAGGTGATCGGCCAGGTTGGTTTTGCTGGCTGTGAATGCTTCGTAATTGGGTGCTTCCCGGCTTTCCGATTCATAGTGCACTTTGCCGGTCGAGCTGTATTCATCCATGTAATGGTGCCAGTCGAGACGCTCGTCGAAGGTCTCGTCCATGGAAACCTCCCGGGCAGACAAGTCATCGGTCGTATCCACCGGCACGTCTTCTGTGGGCTCCTCGTTTTCCGTTTCCTCGAGGGTCGGGTTGTTTTCCATCTCCTGTTGGACCATTTCCACGAGCTCCAGCCGGGACAGCTGTAGCAGTTTGATCGCCATCTGGAGCTGCGGTGTCATGACCAGCTGTTGCTGGAGCTTCAGGTTTTGTTGAAGTTCAAAGGCCATATTCAGAGTGTAAACCGGTTTCCAAGGTAAATTTCACGGGCGGTGGGACTGTTTGCAATCTTTTCGGGCGTCCCGGATTCAATCACCTGCCCGTTGTTCAGTATGTATGCCTTGTTGCAGACGCCAAGGGTCTCCCGGACGTTATGATCGGAAATAAGTACGCCGATACCGCGTTTTGCAAGGTGAAAAATGATGTTTTGTATATCGATCACCGCAAGCGGATCAATGCCGGCAAACGGTTCATCGAGCAGTATAAATGCCGGATCCGTTGCAAGTGCGCGGCTGATCTCGAGCCGGCGCCTTTCGCCGCCGGACAATACGGCGGCCTTGCGGTCCTTGAGGTGGGCGATGCCCAACTCTTCAAGCAGCGAATCGGCCTTTTCGGCCTGTTCGGTCCGTGAAACCGGAAGGGTTTCAATGATTGTCATGAGGTTTTGCCAAACACTCAGTTTTTTAAAAACCGATGCCTCCTGCGGCAGGTATCCGACCCCTTTTCGGGCACGCAAATACATTGGAAAGTCGGTAATCTCCTCGTCATCCAGAAAAACGCCGCCGTCTTCGGGCCGGATCATGCCGACGGTTATGTAAAACGTCGTGGTTTTTCCGGCGCCGTTCGGCCCTAAAAGCCCGACGACCTCGCCGCTTTCGATCTGGAGGCGGACGCCGTCCACAACTCTTTTTTTCTGGTATATTTTGACCAGGTTCTTAAGTGAGAGTATCGTCATTCCGAAAGTATTCCCGCCCCGCCGCTTTGTTCGAACACCGCTTCGACCTGGCTTTCGGTACTACCGGTTACGCTGATTTCACCGGTGTCCCGGTTGAGGACAATTTTATCGCCGGTGATGGAGCTGCCGTCTTGTCTTACGAGCACCTTCTCACCCCTTAATACCAGCAGCCCGTCCGATGCCGTGTACACCGCTTCGTCACAAAAAGCGGTGCTGTTTTCATATTCGATGACGACATTGCCGGCGGCCACAAGCTTCTCAATCGAATCCGCATCGCCGTTGCCGTTTTCACCGGGCGGAACACCCGCCTCGGTTTTGAAGTAAATTCTAAGCAAATCGGATGTAATGGTCGTATCATTTTGCCGGGCGCGCACATTTCCCGAGAATTCGGCGAGGCGATCGGCCTGTTTGGAAACAAGGCGATCCGCGGTTATATGGATTTCCGATGCCGGAGCACCGGGCATATCGACGTTTTCAGCATGCACGGCAGGCAAAATGACCAGGAAGAGACCACCGGCAAGTATCCCGCCGATTGCAATGGATAACAGGGCGGTGCGTTTATAGATCAAAAGTGCTGTCAATGCGGCTTTCAATGTTTCCCTCAAAGGTTATGGTTTCCGTGTCCATTTCGTATCGCCCCGCATCCGCGGTAAACCAGACGGCCTCCCCGGTTATTTCAAGGGGGGCGTCAATAACCATTATACGGGAGTCATATGTATAATTCAAGCTTTCGGTTTTAAGCGTGTATCGGGGATGATGCACAATAACATCCTCCCATGCACGGATATTTTTGGAGTTCATGTCCATTTTGCCATGGGAGGCCGTCATATTTATTGTTTCGTCGTTTTCCGTGAAAAAGATCGCATCGATATTGCTCAGCTCGACCTTTCGGGTTTCGGCAAAAAACCTTGCGGTATCGGCCTGCATCGTCCATTCCTTTTTTCCGTCCTTCATTGCCGTGTGCTCGAATTGGCTGATCGAAAGGGAAGCGCCGCTTTCATCGGGTCTATCCGGCTGGGCGACGTCCTGAACCGACTGGCGGTAGTTTATAAAGGTCGCCGCCATCAAGGCGGCGATAACAATCATGGTCACTATGAGCAGCGCCTTGATGCGCCTGGACCTGTATTGCCTTCGTTCGGGTATTATTCCCACTTCTTTAAAACACCTGACCAGAGGTTTTTGGCCTGGAGTATGGCGTCGCATACTTCACGAACGGCGCCGTTTCCCCCGCGCCGGGCCGTAACGATGGTCGCGGATTTTTTGACATCGGGTTCGGCATCCGCAACGGCAATGGGCACCCCCACCCGTTTCATAATCGACAAATCCGGGAGGTCGTCCCCGATGAAAGCGACCGCGGGTGCCGTCAAACCGGTGTCGATAAGTATCTGCTCAAGAAGGGCGCCTTTATCCGAAACACCGTCAAAGCACATCGCGACGCCCAATTCGCGCATCCGCCGTGATAACGCCGCGGATTTCCGGCCGGTTATAATGCCAACGATGACACCGGCATCCTGCAGCATCCGAATTCCGAGTCCGTCTTTGACATTAAAGCGCACGGTTTGAGGGCCATCGCCTGTATAAACGATCGATCCGTCGGTGAGAACCCCGTCCACATCCATAAGGAGGAGCGTCACCGTTTCGAGTAATTTGTTTGTCATATTTTGACAGTCTCGTAAAAAGTCGGCTTCAGACGGCAAAGTAAAAAGTTCAAGATCAAGGCTTGCGAAATTTCCGAAGAATTGAGTCA
>PUOB01000199.1 GCA_003551985.1 Desulfobacteraceae bacterium
GGTAGCGCTCCAGGACGCGCGCGGTATCGGCAATGGGTTCGCTCCTGGACAGCTGGGTATCACCTGAATGCATGAACAACGGGGTTCCGCCCAGTTGGGCTGCCGCCGCTTCAAAGGAAATACGGGTCCGGGTGGAGGGTTTTTCAAAAATCAGCCCCACGGTTTTCCCCGCAAGGGATTTCTCGCATATCCCTTTTTTATGTCTGCCCTTTAGTTCCCCGGCCCTTTCAAACAACACGTCGAAATCCGGTCGGTCAAGCGTAGAAAGTGTCAGTATATCCTTTTTCAAAACAGCCTCCAGAAAAAATCCGCATCGGAAAATGAGTAACAGATGGCTAGGTTAAACGTTCACGTCGGGTTCAGACGACTTTGTAATCACGCCATGGCGCGACAAGATCAAGGCTTGCGCAACCTTTAAATGTAGGGGCGAAAAATCTTTCGCCCGATTAAGTGTACGTGAGATTCTTCGAAAATTGCGCATAACGCAGATATTGGCCTTTTTACGAAGTCGTCAAAGTTCATTGAAAATATCGTCAAGCAACTCAACGAGCCCATCCACCTGCCCGCGTGTAATCACCAGGGGCGGAATGAAGCGAAGGATGGTTTCCTGCGTACAGTTAATCAAATAGCCGTTTTCCATACATTTTTCCACTATCTGCGAACCGCCTGTTTTCAGCTGCATGCCGAGCATCAACCCGATGCCGCGGACATCGGCGATTGCGTCATGGCGCGCTTTGAGCCACTGAAGCCGGCTTTTGAAATAATCCCCTGTCCGGCGGGCGTATTCAAGAATATCATCCCTTTCGATCTGCTTCAGCACTTCCAGGGCCGCGGCCGTGACCACGGGGGTTCCTCCGAATGTGGACGCATGGGAACCGGGCGTGAAAGCCCTCGCGATACGGTCAACCGCCAGCATGGCACCTATGGGAAGCCCGTTCCCCAATGCCTTTGCAAGGGTCATGATATCCGGGGTCACACCGTAATGCTCATATCCGAACAACCGGCCGGTCCGGCCGATGCCGGTCTGAATTTCATCAAAAATCAGGATCGTGCCGGTTTCATCGCACAGGCGCCGGACACCTTCCAAGTAGGCCGGGTCGGCACACTGGACGCCGCCTTCTCCCAGCACCGGTTCGAGCAGCACCGCACAGGTTTTTTCCGATACCCGGCGCTTGAGCGCCTCGATATCGTTAAACGGCACGAAATCAAACCCTTCGAGGATCGGCTCGAACCCTTCCCTGACCTTTTTCTGCCCCGTGGCCGACAAGGTGGCATACGTCCTGCCGTGAAACGACAGGTCCATGGAGACGATCCGCCACCGGTCGTAATTGCCCTGGTCAAAAAAATTTTTCCGGGCCAACTTGATGGCGGCTTCATTGGCCTCCGCACCGGAGTTGCAGAAAAAAACGCGGTCGGCAAAACTATGGTCGACCAGCCAGCGGGCAAGCGCCACCTGGGGGGTGGTGTAAAACAAGTTGGACACATGAAACAGCTTTTTCGCCTGCCTTGCCAGGGCATCCGCCACGCCGGGGTTGGCATGCCCCAGGTTACAGACGGCGATACCCGCCACGAAATCAATGTACTGACGGCCTTCAACGTCCCTGAGAACGGCCCCTTCCCCGCTTTCAAACACAATGGGAAACCGTTTATACGTATCGGCGAGGACCCGGTTTGCGGTGTCTATTAAGGCATTGTCATTCATTTTGTATTTTCACCCCGTCACCTGAGTGCCCACGCCCTTGTCGGTGAACAACTCCAACAGCAGGGCATGCCGGCGCTTGCCATTGATAATTTGAACTTTCTCCACGCCGTTTTTCAAAGCATCCAGCGCATATTCGATCTTCGGGATCATGCCGCCGGTTATGGTGCCGTTTGCGATCATGGTGCGCACGGACTGGGCGTTGACCGAGGAAACAAGGCCGCCTTCGGCGTCCATTATACCGTCCACATCCGTCAGATACATCAGGCGGGTCGCAGACAGGGCGCCCGCCACTTTGCCGGCAACCAGGTCGGCATTGATGTTGTATGTCTCGCCTTTGCTGCCCGTCCCCACCGGTGCGATAATCGGAATAAAGCCCTGTCCGGAAAGCGTCTTGATCAACTCCGCATTGACCCCGGTAACCGTGCCGACCAATCCGGGGTCCAATATTTCCGGGGGTTTTTCTTCATCCGGCTGGTAGGTGATCTGAAGCTTCTCCGCCTGCAGCAAGCCGCCGTCCTTTCCGGTCAGGCCCACGGATTTGCCGCCGTGACGGTTTACCTGGGCAACGATGGATTTGTTGACCTTGCCGCCCAGAACCATTTCCACCACGTCCATGGTTTCCTCGTCGGTAAAGCGCATCCCGCGGACGAACCGCTGGCTTATTCCCATTCGCTCGAGCACCTGGTTTATCTGCGGCCCGCCGCCATGGACCACCACCGGATTCATCCCGATAAATTTCATCAGGGTGATATCCCTGGCAAAATCCTCCTTAAGCTGCTCATCCACCATGGCATGTCCGCCATATTTCACCACGATGGTCGCCCCGTAAAAAAACCGGATATAAGGCAGCGCCTCTATGAGTATGTCTGCAACATTGGGTTTCATTTTTGACCCCGGTGCGGGCGAATGATTATTCGCCCCTACAGAATGTATCGGCTCAGGTCCTCATCTTCCCGGACATCTCTTAGTTTTTCATCAACAAAAGCCCTGTCCACGACAATTTCCGCTTCGCCCATGTCCGGCGCATCAAACAGGATGTCTTCAAGCAGGTGCTCCATTAGAGTGTGCAGGCGCCTGGCACCGATATTTTCAGTCTGGTTATTGACGTCCTCGGCCACCCTTGCGATCTCTTCGACCGCTTCATCATTAAAGGAAACCTTGATATTTTCCGTCCTGAGCAAAGCGATATACTGGAGCAATAAAGCATTTTTAGGCTCCGTGAGAATACGGACGAAATCGTCTTTGTAGAGCGAATCGAGCTCCACCCGGATCGGGAAGCGCCCCTGCAGCTCCGGGATCAAGTCCGACGGTTTGCTCGTATGGAACGCACCGGATGCAATAAACAGGATATGGTCGGTCTTCACCGGCCCGTGCTTGGTATTGACCGAACTCCCCTCAACGATCGGCAGCAGATCCCGCTGAACGCCTTCCCTCGAAATATCCGGGCCATGGCCGCCTTCCTTGCCGGTCACCTTGTCTATTTCATCGAGAAATATGATACCGGACTGCTCCACTTTCTCAATGGCGTCGCGGGTCACCTTTTCCATGTCCACAAGGGACTGCGCTTCGTTCTGGGCAAGAATCTGGAGGGCATCGGCAACGGTCACGCGCCGCTTTCTGGGAGCTCCCCGGGGCATCAGGTTGCCCAGCATATCCTTGAAGTTGATCCCCATTTCCTCCATGCCGGTATTGGAAAATATTTCAAGCATGGGGCTCGGGCGGTCGTGGGTTTCAAGGTCCACGAAACGGTTGTCGAGCCTGCCCTCCCGCAGCATCTTTCTCAGCTTTTCGCGGGTGGCCGAAGAAGCAGCCCTGCTTTTCCGGGGGTCCTGGTCCTCGCCGCCGCCGCCGTTTTCAAGCAGAAAGCCCTCGCCTTCCACATACGGGGTCTCATGGGAGGCCTCCTTGTTCTTTGGATCGGAGTCCGGCAAAAGAATGTCGAGCAGACGGTCTTCGGCAATTTCCATGGCCTTTGGCGCTACCTCGGCCTGCTCCCGCTCTTTGAGCATGCTGATGGTCAACTCCAGCAAATCGCGGACCATGGACTCCACGTCCCTTCCGACGTAGCCGACTTCCGTGAACTTTGAGGCTTCCACCTTGTAAAACGGGGAATCCGTCAGTTTCGCGAGGCGCCTGGCGATTTCCGTTTTTCCGACGCCCGTCGGCCCGATGAGGATAATATTTTTCGGGGCGATTTCGTCCTTCAGGTCAGGATCGACCTGGCGGCGCCGCCAGCGGTTGCGAAGCGCAATGGCAACCGACCGCTTGCCCTTGTATTGACCGACAATGTATTTGTCCAGCTCGTTGACGATTTCTATCGGTTTAAGTTCGCTCATGATATTGTCAATTGCCTGCTCAAATCGTTAAGGTTTCGAAAAAAGGCACTTTGTTGCGGCGCTGCCTCAACCGGCATGGATTTCCTCAATGGAAAATTCGGTATTGGTATAGATGCACAGGCTGGAGGCGATTTGCATGGCCTCTGTGACAATCGCCCTTGAATCATGCCCCAGCGAACCGGCATGCGCCAAAAGGGCCGATGCGGCCGCATGCGCCGCAACTCCGCCGGAGCCTATGGCGATAACCGGATCGTCCGGCTCGATAACGTCCCCGTTGCCGGATATAAGGAGCATCTGGCTTGCATCCACTGCGATCATCATGGCCTCGAGGCGCCTCAGAAATTTATCCGTCCGCCAGTCCCGCGCCAGCTCGACAGCTGAGCGGATCAGGTTGCCGTTATACCGCTCCAGCTTTCCTTCGAGTTTTTCCGACAAGTTCAGCGCGTCCGCGGTGGCACCGGCAAACCCGACGATGATCCGGTCATTATAAATCCTGCGCACTTTCCTGGCTTTGTGCTTGATCACCGTGGTATTCAGTGTCACCTGGCCGTCGCCGGCAACCGTGACCGTTCCGTTGTGCCTTACCGCCAGAATGGTGGTGCCGTGAAAATTCATTGGATCCGCCTTTTTCATTATTTTCTCGGATGTGCACTGTCATAGGCCGCCATGAGGCGATCAATGCTGACGTGGGTATATTTCTGGGTGGTGGAGAGGCTTTTGTGCCCAAGCATCTCTTGAACCATCCGAAGATCAAGCCCTGCATCAAGCATATGCGTCGCAAAAGTATGGCGAAGATCATGCGGTGACACCGGCATGGTCAGACTTGCTTTTTTAGCCGTATCATTTAATATCCGCGCGACCGACCGATCGGTCAACCGCCCGCCGTTTTTGTTCAAAAAAAGCGGCCCCCGCCACATATCCGGGGCCAGCCGCCTGTTGCCCTGGAGGTTTTCACGGTATTCCCTTATGGCAGACAGCGCCTTTTCCCCGAAGGGAATAATCCGCTCCACGGAACCCTTCCCCTTGACCCTTACCACGCGCTTTTCCAGGTCGACATCCGCCACGTCGAGCCCGACGAGTTCGGATACCCGGATCCCCGTTGAATAAAGCAGCTCAAAGATCGCGCGATTCCTTTTGCCCGAAAGGGTTTTCGTCTCGATGGAATCGAGCAGATGAAACACCTCGTCGACCGTTAAATACGTCGGCAGGGACTTTTCAATCTTCGGGGCGATCACGTTCAAGGCGGGGTTTTCCTTTACCACGCCGTGTTTTTCAAGGTATTTGAAAAAAGAGCGAATCGCTGAAATTTTTCTTGAAATCGATGTTTTTTTAATTTGTTGTTTATGGAGAAAGCCGAGGTAGCTTCTGATAACCAACGCGCTGACCTTCTCCATATCCTCATTTTCCGATGAGGGCGCATTCGCGTTGCTTTCCGGCTGATCCGCCCCATGGGAAGTTCGCGTTACCGTGTCCCGGTTGGCGGCGAAATAATTTAGAAAATCGCCTAAATCGCGCGCATATGCCCTGCAGGTATTATCGGAATACCCTTTTTCGGCTGCAAGGTGATCCACAAACGAATCAATAAGTTTCGTCAGGGCGAAAGCATTCATCACGCGTACCGCTATTAACCGGGTTTATGGACCTGTCAACGCATGTTGATCAGCGATTCAATTTCCTGCCAGCCGCCCACCTCTTCAAAAGGATGCGGCTTCCTGTTCCATGGCTGTTTGAATACGATGGGCGTTATTCCGGCCTCAGCCAGGAGAAAGCACGTTTCAAGCCGGTCTTCCACGAAATAATGAATATTTCGGTCTTCCAGGATTTCTTTTTTCCCTTCAAACGAACCGGTTGCCACCACTTCGATGGCTTCGGACCCCAACTTGAGGGTTTCGCAAAGCCATTGGGAGATGTGCGCCTTTTCAGGCCGGGCGGTTACAAAAAGGGTCGGGCGGTGTCGCCTGTTCAAATGGTTCAACACCCGCGGCGCATCGCTGATCGGGTTTAACGGCGCTGAAAAGTCGCCATCCATGATTTTGATAATGACCGCCATCATCACCTCATCGCTGATTGACAGGCATTTTCTCAGGTCATAATCAACGATGTCCTCGTAGCGGGCGGTATTAATCCCGTATTCCGATGCGGCGATCGACAGAAACAGCCGCATGGTATCCGCAACCACACCGTCAATATCAAATGCCAGAACAGATGGGTTTATCTTCATGCCAAGAATTCTTATTCCCTTATAATCTGCGCGTTTTCTTCTTCAGCCGGCTGATCCGGTGCCGGAAAATATCGGCCATCTTCTTGTCTTGCGCTTCGATGTATTCCCGGCGTTTTTTCCGAAGTTCACGGATTTTTTCCTTTATCTGGCGGACGGTTGCGGCAGACTTCTTTTTGGCGTCCGTCTCCTCGATCCCCCTTGCTTTTTTGATCACGGAAATCAACTCGGCCTTGTTCATTCCGGATGCGCCCGTAACGCCGTCGATCTTTTTGGCGATTTCCCTCAATTCGGGTGCAGTCATCTTCTCCAGCGGTTTTTCCTTGGTTTCCTTCTGTTTTTTTCCCATAGGTCTTTCAAGCTCCTTTCCTGCGATCTATCCATGACAAACCGCTTATTCAATACAGTGCGAAAACACAAAGCGGAGGCCAAGCCCCCGCATTGTCAGCCATAAAAATATAAGCCTGAATAATAAAACAAATCGAATTTTAATGTCAATATATAATGTGAACTTCGTGTCAGTCATCCTTGACGACTTCGTAAAAAGGCCAATATCTGCGTTACGCGCAATTTTCGAAGAATATCACGTACACTAAGTACGCTCAATTCTTCAAAAATCGCGCAAGCCTTGATCTTGGCTTTTTTACAAAGTCGCCTGATCGCGACTTTTTACAAGACTATCATCCTTGAGTAAGTTATCGAGGGCCTTCATAACCGCCTGCATATCCTGCCAGACATGACGCTTGGCCGAGGGATGCGTCAACAGATGCGCCGGTTCGTACGTGGGCATGACGGGAATGCCCTCATGGGCGTGGAACCTGCCCCGAACCCGGGAGAAGGGCTCATCCACCCCAAGAAACGTCCGGGCCGCCGACTCGCCCAAAACACAAATCAATTCCGGCCTGACAGCCTGTATCTGCCGGACGAGGTGGTGCCTGCAGGCCTTTGCCTCCCACCGACCGGGAAGCCGGTCGTCCACAGGAAGGCACTTGACAACGTGGCTGATAAAAACCCGGTTCCGGTCGAGCTTCATTGCTTCTATTATGCGCGTCAGCATTTCTCCCGCATTGCCGGTATAGGGCCGGCCGGTTTCCTCATCACCGGCCTCGGGCATAAAGCCGATAAACATCACCCGCGCCTGCTGCGGCCCCTCCCCGAAAACGGATCCCTTCCTGTTTTCGGCAAGCCTGCACCGGTTACAGGTTGAAAAACCCTCAAACACCGCCGAGAGGTCATTGCCCATGGGTTTTGAGGCCGGGGGGGCAGGCCCGGCGGACCGGTCACGTCGTTCCCAGGAGCGGATAATATCAAGGCTTTTTTCCGTCAGATCAAGGCCGCGGCTCCCTGCGGCCGCCAGAAAGCGCAGATGCTTCTGAATTTCGCAGACAAGGACGTCAAATTCGGATTTGCGGGTTTTCATGATTGA
>PUOB01000402.1 GCA_003551985.1 Desulfobacteraceae bacterium
AAGGTTGACCATGCGCGGATTCATGTATTCGATGATATAGCTGGAATCAATAATGTATATCCCCTCCTCGATCGACTCCAAAATGGCTATCATCATTGTTTTTTCTTTGTCCATGACCATGCTTTCTCCTTAATTTTGCGCTCACCCGCAAATGGCTGATGGGTCCGATTCTAACCCCTGGTTGGGATAATCGAAATCGAAATCGAAATCGGGATCGAAATCGAAAGAAAAAAAATAACCCGTGGCCACGAAAAGCGTATTGGCCACCGCCCTTTCAGTCGCCTGATCGCGACTTTTTACGAGTGTATCATCTGTGGATTTCGAAAAAACCAAACCCCAGAAAGCGGATGCGCTCTAAATCATCGGCAGTTGAAAGCTGAAAACGGATCCAACGCCGGCGTGACTTTCAAAACTGACTTCCCCCCCATGGGCTTCACCGATTTTTTTGGTTATGGCGAGCCCCAGGCCGGTGCTCGATTCACTGCCCGTAGGGCGGGTGCTCAGGCGTTGGAATTCGGTGAACAAGAGGTCCTGTTCTTCCGGTGGGATGCCCGGTCCTTCATCCTGAACGGTGAAAAGGGCCGTGTGGTCCATTTCCAAAAGCCTGAGGTAGATATTCGTGCCCGGCGGGGAGAACTTCAACGCGTTGCTGAGCAGATTGTCCATGGCCTGGCCGATGCGGCCGGCGTCAAAGCCAAAAGGCGCTATGTCGGAGAGTTCGGAATGAATGGTGATGCGCTTGTTGTCCGCCTGAAGCGTATAGAGACGGATGCGGTCTTCAACCAGTGCCTTGATCGAGGCCTTTTTTTTCTTGAGATCGAGTTTCCCGGATTCGATCTGGGATAAGTCCAAAAGGTCGTTTAGCAATTCAAGCATGTTTTTGCTGGTGAAATGGATAATGGAGATGAATTCTTTTTGTTCGTCGGTCAGGGGGTCGTCTCCCTTGAGCAGCAATTCCGAAAAACCCCTTATGGAAATGGCGGGGTTGCGAAGGTCGTGGGCCGCGATGCCGATGAACTTGTTTCTTACGCGAACGAGGTGATGAAGTCTTTCCTGCTGCGTTTTGTGGGATTTTTCAAGTTCGACGATCCGCATGCCGACCTTGATTCGGGCATGAAGCTCCTTTAAGTCGACCGGCTTGAGCATGTACTCGTCGATGCCCGCGTCAAAGCCGGCGAGAAGGTCCTCCCTGTTCTCCTTTACGGTCAGCAGGATCACGTAAATATAGTTTTCGGCTTCTTTTTCCCTTATTTTCCGGCAGACTTCAAGCCCGTTGAATCCCGGCATGATCCAGTCAAGTATGGCGATGCCGATCTTCTGCGAGCTGATGATTTCAAGGGCCTCTTCGCCGTTGGTTGCCGAAAATATGGAAAAACCTTGCTTTGTAAGATATTTATCAAGCATTTCGCGGGTGGCGGGGTCGTCTTCCGCTATGAGTATCTGCATGATCCTTCCTTTCGGGCTTGTCAAGAAAATGGCAGGCGGTGAATCTCGTCAAATGTCGTGAGACCCCGTAAAACTTTTTTTATCGCGTCATAGTGCATTGTATAACGGTTTTCCGGTTTGATGGTCTGACGGATTGTAACGGCGGAAGCGCCTTCAATGAGCAGCTTTCTAACCGGATCGTCGATCACGAGGCATTCCTGGATGGCGATCAGGCCTGAAAAACCGGTTTCATTGCAGTAGGGGCAGCCATTGCCGCGCCACGCGTATACCTCGGGCTTCCCCTCTGTTTCAAATATGGAATGGATATGATCCGGGTTGAGGGGGTATTTGACTTTACAGATATCGCACAACCGGGCGACCAGTTGCTGTGCCAGGACAACGTCCGGGGTTATGCCGGCACCAAGGGCGGCGATTTTTTTGAGTGCGTCAAGGGTATTGTCCGCCTGGATTCCGGAAATCATATAGTGCCCGGAACCGAAGACCTCTGATGCCTTCCCGGCAAGCCCGGACGCTTCGATATCCTGAATGTAGAGGGTGTCGGCTTTTTCGTCAATAGCCGACTTCAGAAGGTTCGGAGAAGTAATTCCCGCGTCGGGGTTGACGATGGTTTGCTCGATCCCCGGCAGAAAATGTTTTACGACATGCTCGATGGTCACCGTTTTTTTGGAAAAAATCGCGCGTTCGCCGAGTATGGCATACGCCATTGTGGTTTTTCCGGATTTGGGAGGGCCTGCAATGAGGATGTGGCCGCCGGGGCGCTTTAGATGTTCCTTGACGATGCCCAGGATATGATGTGACAGGTATAAGGCCTGAAGCGGACTTGTCCGGGGAAACGGGCGCAGCCCGGTCAGTTTCAGCATGACAATCGGACCCGAATCACCAGGCTTGCTCTCAAATTTTAAGTCAATCTTTTTCCCCGGCGTCGGCATCCGGATGCGGCCGTATTGTTCGCTGGCAGTCCCTGTGCCTTCGAATCCCGCCATGGTCTTGAGGCGCGCGACCAGTTGGTCGTAAATGCTTTTTTCGACGTTAAAACTGATTTTTTCACCGTAGGGAATCCTGTAATCGAGACGTGCCTGTCCGGCATCCGCTGAAATACGAATTTCACTGGCCGCCTGTGTGACCGCATACAGAATAACGGCAACATGCAGCTGATTGATCACGCTTTCGCCGCCGGCGTCCATAAGGTTTTGGGGGGTTATGTCCTTTTGCGCTTTGAACAGCTTCGAGGCGGCGAGCTTGTTGAAAAACTCAAGCACGGCGTTGCTCCCGGAATATTCCTGATCAATGTATGTTTCAATGTCCTGGGGCAGGGCGAAAACAAGGCTGACCGGTCCGCCGGTGGCCTCCCTGAGAATTTCTTCAACGTTTTTGTTGTCGGGCGTCGCTGTGGCTATCGTTACCGTATCCCCCATCTGGTAGACCGGGATTGCATAATACATGCGGGCAATCCGCTCGGGAACTTTTTTTACGACATCCCGCTGGAAAATTGTCTTTTCCAGGTCAACATGGGCAATACCGATGGAGTCGGTCCAGAGTTGACAAAGTTTCCGCTTTGAAGCGATACCGCTCTGGATCATGGTCGCCAGAACATCCAGGGCATTGTGGTCGAATTCTTCCAGCAGATCATTGATAAACCCCCTGTCGATTATGCCGCTGGATTCGACAAGCCTGAAAAACTCCGGGTTTTTGATTTTGGGGCGCTGGGCGGGTTCCCTATGCACGGCACTGGAATTTTTCATCAATCGTCCCGTGTTTCTTTATTGCGACCGCTTACCGTCCGGGCGGTCTTTTTGCGCATCAAGGCCGCAATAACGGGCTGGCTGATATTGACGTGCTGGGTCATGTCATTTTCCTGGGCGGAAATGTCTTCATCAATGTCTGCGAGCACCTGACTGAGGTTGTATTTTTTTTCCTGGTGCATGGTTTCTCCACATGGTGTTACGGGTGATACAGGAATATGTTTTTTATTTCTGAAGGGCCGTGAGCGCTGCTTTATACACGTGCCACGACTGCTTTATCGCTTCCTTGAATTCATCGATAGTGACATCTTTCCGGATAAAACCGGATGCCCCAAGTTCAAGGCAGTCTTCGATGGTTTCCCGGTCTGAAAGGCCTGTCAGCATGATTACGAAAGCTGCGGGAAATCGGGCCATGATTTCTTGCAGGGCGGTTTTTCCGGATTTTACGGGCATATTGATGTCGAGAAGCAAAAGGTTCGGCTTGAGGCGCGCAAACATTTCCCCGGCCTCTTTTCCGTCTTTTGCCTCACCGACGATTTCCGAGTTCATCTGTTCCATGATCGCGCGTACATATTTGCGCACATGATATTCATCGTCGGCGATCATTACACGGTTTTTTTTTCTGGCATTCATTCGGCAGCCATTTTTAATGATGTGATCCGGGCCTGATTAAAAGCGAACATCGATTATCTTAATAATATAACAAAATAATCCGGCAGCTTCAAGCTTTTTAACGGAATTCCATTTCAATCGGGGATGCCGGGTGCTGCCCGTAGGGGGTGAAAGACTTTTCGCCCCCCTACGGGCGGCTGCAAGCATTTAACGATGCCATCGGTGAATGATGCACTCCTAAAACGTCACATAACAAGGAACAGATAACAGTCTCGTAAAAAGTCTGTTTTCAGATGGCCTCCGCCATGAGATCGGCCACCAGCTTGTTGAATCGGGACGGATCCTCGATTTTGCCGCCTTCGCCGATGACCGCAAGGTCATACAACAATTCACTGTAGTCTTTAAGCGCTTCGGATTCGGCGTTTTGCTCATGGACGCGTTTGATTTTTTCAAGCACGGGGTGGCTTGTATTGATTTCCAGTATCCGCTTGGTCTTCGGGATGGACTGCCCCGTGGCCTTCATTATTTTTTCCATGTAGGCGCTCATGTCGTAGGTGTCGCCGCTCAGGCAGGACAAGGAATTTTTGAGGTGTGATGAGGGCTTTACGTCTTTTACGCGGTCTTCCAGGTGGCTTTTCAGGGTGCCGAACAGGTCGGAATACTCGGCTTGTTTTTCATCGTCCTTGTCCTCGATCTCAAGGTCGCCCTTTTCCGCACTTTTGAGCTGCTTCCCCTGGTATTCCGGGAGGGTCTGCACAACGAATTCATCCACCGGATCGGTCATTAGGAGAACTTCGTAATTTTTATCCTTGAGTGCTTCAAGGTGCGGGCTGTTTATGATGGACGGCAGCGTGTCCCCGGTGATGTAATAAATATGTTCCTGGTCCGGCTGCATATCGGCAACATATTGCTCAAGGGAGCGCCACTGGTCCTGGGAGCGGGTGGTTTTGTATCGAAGCAGCCCGGTCAGGCGCTCCCTGTTTTCCCAGTCGCCGTAGGCGCCTTCTTTTATGACCGCCCCGAATTGATCAAAGAATTTGCCGTATGTTTCTTCATCCATTTTTTCCAGTTTTTCCAGTATCTTTTTAACCAGGTTTTTGCGGATGTTGCGGACCAGCGAGTCCTGCTGCAGCAGCTCGCGGCTGATGTTGAGGTTCAGGTCGGGTGCGTCCACGACCCCCCTTATAAACCGCAGGTATTCCGGCAGCAGTTCCCGGCAGTTGTCCATGATGAAAATCCGACGGCTGTAGAGCCTGACCCCGTGGGCCCGCTCTGGATGAAACAGGTCGAAGGGAGCCGTTGCCGGGATGTACAAAAGCGCGGTATATTCCGTAGTGCCTTCCAGTTTGATGTGGATGTAATCCAGCGGCGGGCTCAGGTCGTGGCTGATGTGGGAGTAGAAATCCTTGTATTCTTCTTCGGTTATTTCATTTTTATTGCGGGCCCATATGGCCTTCATGGAATTCAAGGTTTCTTCACGGACGACCGTTCTGGTTTTGTCCTCAAGGGGCTTGCCGTCCTTGTCCAGAAGGGGATTGCCGTCTTCATCGGTTTCAGGTTCTTCCTTTTCAACATCCATGACAATGGGGTAGCGGACGAAATCGCTGTGCTGTTTGACCACCCGGCGCAGGGTCCATTGTTCGGTAAAATCGTCCTCGCCTTCTTCGGCCGGCTTTACATGCAGGATAATGTCCGTGCCGCGCGACGGTTTTTCCGTTTCTTCGACGGTGAATTCCCCCTGGCCGGCGGATTCCCACTGAAACGCCCTGTCCTCGAAAGCGCTGCGCGATATCACCGTGATCTTGTCCGCCACGATAAATGCACTGTAAAATCCCACGCCGAACTGGCCAATCATTTCTTCTGAAATCGTATTTTCCTTTTTGGACTGCTCAAGGGCCTGCACGAATGCCGCCGTACCGCTTTGGGCAATGGTCCCCAGATTCCGGGTTATTTCTTCGCGGGTCATCCCGATCCCGTTGTCTGAAACCGTCAGGGTTCGGTTTTCCTTGTCCGGGATGAGTTTAATCTTGAACCCGGCATCCTCTCCGAGTATGTCGGGGTTGGTCTGGGATTCGAACTGGAGGCGGTCGATGGCATCCGAGGCATTGGAAATCAGTTCGCGCAAAAAGATCTCCCGGTTTGAATAGAGGGAGTTGATAATGATATTAAGAAGCTGCTTAACCTCGGTTTGAAATTCGTAGGTTTCCGGTTTCGGTGTCATACGCATATACTCCTGTTGCTTGATTTTGGGTAAAAAGAATTAAATGGCCTGGCCTGTTTTAACTCATTAAAATGGGTTCAAATTCCTTTTTGTCAAGGCCCGGGGAACGGAAGGCGGCCGATTTGCCGGCGGATTAAAATCCGGGAAAAACAAAGGGGTAAAACATTTTTTGCAGGCCGGGGCCATAACGTGGTATTAATTCACGATGACATCCGTTTGTTGCGGTTTCAGGCACTAAATACATCAGGCGCACGGAATGATAGAACTTTATGAAAACCTGTCCAGAAAAGAGGCCGATCTTTGCAGCCTCGTGCTGAACGCCTCGTTTATCCCGCATCGCATTAAACGGGGCCCGCGGGGGTATGTCATTCTTGTCGACGAACACCATTACGACAGCGCCCGCCACGCAATAACGCAGTATTTCATTGAAAACCGGATCGATTGGGCCTACAGCGACAGCGGGCCGGCTGAAGCCGAACATGGATACGCCGGGGTATGGATTGCCGCGTTTTTGGGGGCGATCCATTTTTATGTCCAGAGTACCGGATTCGCACGGGAACTGTGGGACAATTTCGGGGCGTCGGCCAGCCGGATAAATGACGGCGAATTGTTCAGAACCGTTACCGCGCTGATGCTGCATGCGGATTCGGTCCATCTCGTCGGAAACATGGCCGGCATAGCCATTTTCGGTACGGCGGTGGCCCAGGTCGCCGGGTGGGGTGTCGCCTGTCTGATGATTCTGCTGGCAGGCGCAACCGGCAATCTGGCCAATGCGATTATGCACCAGGATGCCCACCTGTCGATCGGTGCATCAACAGCCGTATTCGGTGCGGTTGGCATCCTCTCCGCATATCAGTTTGTGCGCAGGCGGTCAACGCGCCGCCAGCGTTCGGGGGCCTGGCTGCCGATCCTGGGCGGGCTCGCCTTGCTCGGAATTCTTGGAACCGGTGAGCGCGTCGATCTTGGCGCCCACCTGTTCGGGTTTCTGATGGGAATCGGGGTGGGGATCTTTTACACCGTTTCCCGCACCGGTCCGGGAGGTGAACGCGCCCAGTGGATTTGCCTGCTCACCGCATCGGGGTTGGTCATATTCTCATGGGTTGCAGGATATTTATAAAAGGACGACTTTTTACATATAAGGAGTATCAATGAAGTTTATCGCAGACCTGCTGTTTGAATCCAAAATGTTAAAGGAAATCCCCCGGGCCGGGTTTCCTTTTCTTGGCAACGGAAAAGAATCCGTGGCCGAACACTGCTTTTCGGCCACGTTTATCGCGTACGTCATGGCAAGCATGACCCCGGATGCGGATCCGCTGCGCCTTATTTCCATGTGCCTGGTCCATGACCTGCCGGAATCGAGAACCGGGGATTTGAATTATGTGCAGAAAAAATACGTCACCGCAAACGAGGAAAAAGCCATTGCCGATGCTACCCGGAACCTTCCCTTTGGCGACAACATAAAGGAACTCATGGCGGAGTTCAACGGGCAGGAAACCCTGGAGGCGAAACTGGCCCATGACGCCGACCAGATATCGTTTATACTTGATTTGAAAGCGCTTTCCGACACCGGCGGCAAAAGCCCGGAAA
>PUOB01000287.1 GCA_003551985.1 Desulfobacteraceae bacterium
CCATTGTGCACCCCGTTGAAAAGGGATGCAGCGAGGATCAGGATCAGCATCGGCGACGGCTTCAGCGGATCGATGAGCCATATCGAAAGGCATGCGCCGATATCGATCCACATTGGTAAAATGGTGTATTCGGCGCTTAACCGTCTCAACATGAACAAGAAATGCAAAAGGAGGTGCGCCATGCCCAGCGCAACGGATATTGAAATAACATCCAATGGGTTTACGACAAGCGGATAGCTTGCGTGGAATAAATAATAGGAAGCACCGATCAGTATCATGCTGAGGCGAAGCATCAGCAGCACTTTCGGGGCCTTGATGAGGGGGTGGAATTGTCGGGCAGGGGCCTCGTTCGGGGAGTCCGCCGCAAACGGCGGAATGCCGCCTTTACCGCCTTGATCCGCATCGTTTGGATGGCTTCGGAGAGTCCACATAGGAAGTATAATCCTGCAAAAAAATGGATTTGTCAATATAAATAACGCTCATATATATGAGAAAAAGGAGTATATAAAGATACGTATAATGCTTATTTTGACTGGAATGTCTGAATTGCATTGAAAAGGCGCCTCAACTAAGGTAGTATTCAACGCTCCGTACCTTGAAGCCGCCTTGCAGGCAGGGCCTTGTGCAAATCCTGATTCATTATTCCCTTTCATTATGGAACGTATCGATTATTTCATAAAGCGGATACTGCTTGTGATCCCGACGTTTATCGGCATAACGGTGCTTTGTTTCGGGTTGATCCAGTTTGTGCCGGGCGGTCCGGTGGAACAGGCCATCATGAATATGCGGGGGATCGGTGAAGGGGAGCATCCCGGCGCACGCGGCAGCGCCGAAACCATAACCGAGCGACAGCGCGCTGAAATCGAGGCCTATTATGGCTTTGACCGTCCTTTTTACGAACGCTATAAGATCTGGTTGATCGACGATCGAATCGGAATGCGGATGGCTTCGTACCGGTATCCTGACAGGAGCGCTTGGGAATTGATTCGCGGCAGGTTCCATGTATCGATGATTTTCGGGGTGACCGGCCTGCTCCTGTCCTACCTGATATGCATTCCGCTCGGGATTCTGAAGGCGCTCCGGCATGACAGCCTGTTCGACGTTACCTCGAGCATTATCGTTTTTGTGGGGTATGCCATACCGCCATTCGCCCTGGGGATGATCCTGAAGATGCTTTTTACCGGGACGGTCGACGGCCTGTGGGATATCTTTCCATCCGCCGGGTTCCATTCCGACGATTACGCCCACCTGGGCACCTTGGGCCGGATGCAGGATATTTTCATGCACATGTTTCTGCCGGTCCTGTGCTATGTGATCGGCAACTTTGCGATTCTTACCCTTCTTATGAAAAATTCGCTTATAGAGCAAATCAGCAGGGATTACGTCAGGACCGTGCTGGCCAAGGGGGGGTCGTATTCGAGGGCGATATGGGGGCATGCGGTCAGGAATTCGCTTATACCCATCGTAACGGGGATCGGGGCTATTTTGACGGTTATGTTCGCAGGATCGGTAATCATCGAGCAGGTTTTCGAGATTCCGGGAATGGGGCGGCTGAGCCTCGAAGCCATTGTCGGCAGGGATTACCCTGTTTTCATGGGGATTTTGGCCCTTACCTCGATCCTTGTGCTCCTGGGAAACATTCTCTCGGATTTATGCTACGTCCTGATCGATCCGCGGATCAATTTTCAAAAGCAGTAAGACGCATATGGGTATCATCAAAAACCCGGTAACAAAAAAGCGGTGGTCGCGTTTTGCCGAAAGCAGAAGGTCCTATTATTCTTTCTGGATTCTTCTGGTTCTGTTCGGCCTGAGCCTGGGCGCCGAACTGCTTTGCAACGGGACCCCGTTGTATATCCGGTTTGAGGGCAAATCCTACTTCCCGCTGCTGCGGTATTATTCAGAGGCCGTGTTCCTGGAGGACGGCCGGGAGACCCGCCCGAATTACAAAAGGCTCAACCAGGAAGCCCCGTTTGCGGATAATCCGGGCAATATAATGATTTTTCCGCCGCACCCTTACGGTCCCTACGAAACGGTACGGGCCGAGACCATTGATATTGAGGACGAGGTAACCGTTGCGCTCACGCCGGTGCTGCGGGTGGGCACGGTCGATGTCACCCCCGGTTTCAAGGCGGTGCGGTCCAATTTTTTCGAGTTTTTCGCAGGAATCGATGCCTCCGGCATAGCGCAGTCCGATATTTCCCGGCATTTTGATTTTCCGGACGCACTGAAGCAGGGGCTTGAAAGGCGTTTCAACAACCGGGCGGCATCATACGAGTCGTTTCGCATATCAAGGGGGCCTAAAGAATTCGACGTGGCATTGTCGACCTATGCCCCCCGGGATGAGCCGCCGGAAACCCTCCGGCTTATTTTCCGGGAAGTCCCCCGGGAAGGCGCCCTGGAGCGAAAGGAAGCGGTTTTTGATAAAAACCTTGAACCGGTGATCCCCTTGCCCGGTTTGTGGGAAGAAATTGACGAGGATGACCGGGATCTGCTGGCCAGCCTTGTATTGGAGCGCATTGATGGCCCCGTGGACGATCAACGTTTTGTCTTCGGTGATCGCCAGTACCAGGTGTCGTTTTTGAAAACCGATGTCCGGTTTCCGTTTCCGCCTGTTTCAGGGCACCCCCTGGGTATCGACAGCGCCGGGCGGGATGTGCTTTCCAGGATCGTTTACGGGCTTCGCATTTCCCTTTCATTCGGTTTTCTTCTGGTGGGGACGTCCATGACCCTGGGCATCCTTACCGGCTCTTTGCAGGGGTATTACGGCGGCAAACTCGATATTACGGCGCAGCGCATGATTGAAATCTGGAGCGCGCTGCCGTTTCTCTACGTCATGATTCTTATGGGATCGATCTATGGCCGCTCCTTCACGCTGCTGCTGATTATATATGGCCTTTTCAACTGGATCGGCATATCGTATTATATACGTGCTGAATTTTTAAACCTCCGCAACCGGCCCTTTGTGGAGGCGGCGCGATGCATGGGGATACCGTCGCGTAAAATCATATTCAAACATATCCTCCCCAACGGCCTGGTTCCGGTAATTACTTTTTTTCCGTTTTCCCTTGTCGGGGCCATTGGGGCGCTTGCCGCTCTGGATTACCTCGGCTTCGGCCTGCCGCCGCCAACGCCGTCCTGGGGAGAGCTGATTTTCCAGGCGCAGCAGTACCGGTGGGCCTGGTGGCTGATTTTGTACCCCTCCCTGGCATTGTTTACGGTCATGCTGTTGGGCGTGTTTATCGGCGAGGGGGTCAGAAACGCATATGACCCCCGGCACTACAGCCGCCTCGAGTAGCGGAGAAACCGTCTGCGGCAGATTTTTTAAAAAAAACAAATATAATGCATTCGTAGAAAGTCGGTTTTAGATGGTGCCGTAAAAAGTTCAAGATCAAGGCTTGCGCGATTACGAAGAATGCAGCGTACTAACTGTACGTGAAATTCTGAGGAATCGCGCATAACGCAGATATTGGACTTTTTACGGCGCCATCAAATATAATATATGAAGACACCATTGATTGACATACAAAACCTTTCCGTTCGCTTTGACACGGATGAAGGCGCCTTCAGGGCGGTTGACGATGTTTCTTTTCATATAGACCCGGGGGAGTCCCTGGGCCTGGTAGGTGAGTCGGGGTGCGGCAAATCGGTTACCGCGCTTGCGGTAAACCGTCTTATCCCTTCGCCGCCGGGCCGTATCGAATCGGGCCGCGTTATTTTTGAAAACCGGGATCTCCTTGCCATAAAGGCGCCCCTTTTAAGGCAGGTACGGGGCTCGGCCATATCCATGATATTCCAGGAACCGCTTTCGGCTTTGTCTCCGCTGCACCGTATCGGGCGCCAGATGGTCGAGGGGGTTCGCTTTCACAGCGCCATGTCCAAAAATGAGGCCAGGGATTATGCCCGTACGTGGCTTTCAAAAGTCGGCATCCCGGATGCCGGTGAACGCATGTATGCCTATCCCTTCCAGCTCTCCGGGGGGATGCAGCAGCGGATCATGATCGCCATGGCGTTGATGCTTTCGCCCTCCCTTATTATCGCGGACGAGCCCACCACCGCCCTGGATGTGACGACTCAGGCACAGATTTTCGATCTCATCCGGGAAATGAAGGAAAATGATACATCCCTTTTGCTGATCACGCATGATATGGGCGTGGTATGGGAAATGTGCGACCGGGTGATTGTTATGTACGCATCGCGGATCGTGGAGAGCGGGCCGGTCAATGATATTTTTTTCAATCCGGCACATCCCTACACGGCGGGCCTCCTCGAGGCCGTTCCGAAGCTCTCTGCCCAAAAAGCGCATTTGCCGGCAATTCCCGGCCAGGTACCGTCTCCGTTTGATTATCCGGAAGGGTGCAACTTTCAAAAGCGGTGCAAATACGTCCACGACAGGTGCCGACAGGATACCCCGGCGTTGGTTGAGGTCGGCGAAAAGCACTTTACCGCCTGTTTCCGGGCCTCACAGCCCGGGGACCGGCCCCGGGGGGCTGCCTTGAACCCACAGCAAGGAAACGAAGAAACCGATGCCGCCCGAAATGGTACATGATGGCATACAAGCGGAAAAAAACGGCTTTCCGCTTCTTGAAGTAAGGGACCTTAAGACCTGGTTTCCTATAAAACGGGGATTGTTTTCCCTTGCGGCGGGGTACGTGCGTGCGGTGGACGGCGTGTCGTTTGTCATCCGGCGAAATGAAACCCTGGGACTGGTCGGGGAGTCGGGTTGCGGCAAGACCACCCTGGGACGCACCCTGCTCGGATTGGAGCGGTTGAGCGCCGGCGATATACGCTTTGACGGCATATCGATTCCCTCCCTGGGACGGCGGCGCATGAATCGCCTGAGAAGGCATATCCAGGTTGTTTTCCAGGATCCGCTTTCCTCGTTGAATCCTCGTATGAATGTCATGGATATTGTTACGGAGGGGCTGGTGCAGTTCGGTATGGTTGAAGGATCGCGGCAGGACCATGCGGCGAAACTCCTCCAGGAGGTCGGGATGAGCGGTGATTCGATCTACCGATGGCCCCACGAGTTTTCAGGGGGGCAGCGCCAGCGGATCAGCATTGCCCGCGCCTTGTCCCTGAAACCCGACCTCATCATATGCGACGAGGCGGTAAGCGCACTGGACGTATCCGTTCAGGCCCAGGTCATCAACCTGCTTTTGAAGCTTCAGGCCGATCACCGGCTTTCCTACCTGTTCATATCCCATGACTTGAGCGTTGTCAGCAACATTGCCGACCGGGTGGCCGTGATGTATCTGGGCCGGATCGTGGAAAGCGGAAAGACAGGGGATGTCATCCAAAATCCGCTTCACCCTTACACGCGTGTCCTTATTGCGGCCGTACCGGTTGCCGGCGGGAAACGGATCGGGAAGCATGCCGTGCGGGGCGAAACACCGTCTTCCGCAGCGCCCCCCGATGGGTGTCACTTCAATCCCCGGTGCCCTGAGGTAATGCCGGTATGCCGGCGGCAAACCCCGCCGGAGGTGGCGCAAAACGGCCGGCGTGTGATGTGCCATTTGTATGGATAGGCCGTCTCCCGGATGGGGGCCATCCAGACCGTCATGCCGCTTTATCGTTTTTGATCTTCCAGTAGATTCGAAACAGGTCCCTCGAGTATATCCCCGGCGCCGCATGATCCCCTTGCTTGAAAATGAAGTTGACCGCGTCGGCCGCCTCGTGCTCGGTCAGGGTGAAGGTGGCCGTGGCCATGAATGCCTCGGCGCCGGTCGAGCCCATCCGCTGGGTTAAATACCGGGCATTGATGACCGCCACGGTGACAACGCCGCCCTTGTGTTCGATGAATTCCAGCTTTGGCGGGTCCGTGGGCTTTTTGTCCTCAGGGTTCCGAAAGCTTTCCGGATTTTTATCGGACCGGTTGACGGCAAAGACCAGTTTTTCAATGTCATGTTTTATCTCATCGATTTTTCCCCCCCGAACGAGGACGTCGCCGTCCCGGGTCCCGATCCGTGCATTCCAGGTGTAGGCCTCGTCCCGGTAATCAATGACGATTTCTTCATCCATCCGCGCCTGGTAAATGGCAAAGACGATAGCGGCGCCCAGGAGGGCGGCCCCGGCCATGCCGATTAACAAATATTTGTTTTTTAGCAGCATTGTCGATTCACCGGACCTTCTCAACAATCATTTCGGCGACTTTCTCCGCGGAGCGGCCAAAGAGCTCTTCCATGGGAACCCGATCAAGGTATTCATCCTGCCATGTGATGGAATTTTCCTGGACGATGTTCTTGATATGTTCGTGCTTTCCGCCGAGGGCCTTGACCCGGATGGGCAGATCCACGTCGTTTCGGAATTCCACCTCCAGCAAAAGCAGGTGCTCGACCATGTTCGGATGGGAGGGATCAGCGGACAGCACGGGAATGACCAGCACGGAGCGGTCATCCTTGCGCCCCTTGCCAAGATAGACATTGCCCTGTCGGACAATAATCCGCTTAGATCCTTTGAGGCTCTGGTCGGATTCGGTACGGGACGGCAGGGATGCGGATGTGCCTGTTTTTGCCACGACGGTTATGGTGGTTTTGTCAGTGGGTTCCCCCAGCAGGTTGACGCCCGACACCCGGTAAAGGGTCGATCCGTTGATGCGGGCGATAATTTTCTGGATGTTGCGGATGACCATCACGTTGGTCAAAGCGAGATGTTCAATGCCGAACCCGTTTTCCGAAAGAGCCTCAAACAAGCGACCCTCGGCCTTTTCCTCGATCCGGCTGGTGCCGACCGTGACGGTCTTGGCCTGGTGCTTGATCGCGTCTACAGGCCGCGCCATGACGTTTATCGATTCCCCCATCGCCTCAAAAAACAGGGCGAACATGTTTTTCGCCGTCCCCTTGATCCCAAAGTCGAATTCAAAGTCATTGACCGGTAGGCGGCCCGAGAGATATTTGAGCAAAAGGACCAGGTTGGTGGCCCGGTGAATACCGATGGTGCCGGGAAGGCGGTTTTCGTGCTGCATCTTTCGAAAATCCCGGTAAAATGCCAGTATTTTTTCCCGGAAGCCGTCTTCGAGGACAATATCAAAAATATCAAGCTCGCTTTGCGTGTATGTCCGGATCAGCGTCTCTAATTCTTCCTTGAAATCAAAAAGGAATTTTGACCCTTCATTGATCGTGAGGGCGGCGTAGTATCCCCAGATATGGCCGACCAGCGTGTTTAACACCGGTGCGAAATGCTCGCTTACCGGAGGGACATGGAACACGTCCTCGGCATAGGGGTCAAAGCGGTCTTCGTGGTCGTCGCAGATGACCACCGGAAGCGCCTTGTGGGATTTAAAAATCGCTGTATCCTTTACGATATCGCCCAGAACGCTTCTGCGTGTGCCCGCCGCACAGATGATTATCAAGGGCTCGCTTGAAAGGTCGATATGCTTCTTGTCCTCGACGTAATCCGATGAAATGGTCTTGTAGCAAAGCTCGCTCAGCTTGATCCGGATCTCGTCGGCCGCGGCCTTGTTGGGGCCGCTTCCCACGACCGCCCAGTAAGTCCTTTGCAGCGCCAGGCGATGGG
>PUOB01000356.1 GCA_003551985.1 Desulfobacteraceae bacterium
CGGCGATCGAGCCGGTGATCGCGGAGTATATCGAAAACGCGGAAGCAAAGGGTATCGACGGACGGAAATCCGTAGACTTTCTCCAGGAGATGGTTGAAAAACATCGCGAATAGGCGGATATAAGTTAATCAGGAGCGATTCGGCCTGATTCTTGCCGCCGGCCGGACAGGGCAGGGCATAATGATATCCATAATACGCATCAATCAATATGTTTCAAAATTGGCAACCGCCGTCAACTGGCTGGCGGCGGCGGCAATTGTGTTGATGATGATGATCACCACGATTGACGTGGTGTCGCGCATGTTTCGTGTTTCCATACCGGGGACATATGAAACCATTGGATTTTTGGGCGCGCTTGGGATTGCGTTTGCCCTGCCTTATACCGCGGCCCAAAAGGGGCACATCGCTGTTGATTTTTTAGTGCAGCGCTTTTCAAGGCCTGCCCGGATCATGGTCAATATCTTTAACAGCACCCTGGCGCTTCTGCTGTTTTCCGCCATCGCATGGCAGTGCATTCGCTATGGGGAATCGCTCCGGGCCAGCGGCACCGTGTCGGCCACGCTGGAAATGCCGGTTTATCCGTTTGTGCACGGCGTGGCCGCGGGATGTCTGCTGCTTTGTCCGGTATTGATCATGGACTTGCTGCTCCAGTTCAAGGGGGTGGAAAGCGAATGACCCCCACGACCATAGGCCTGATCGGCATCGCGGCCCTGTTTATACTGATCTTCTCGAAGCTGCCGGTGGGGTACCTCATGGCCATCATCGGCGTGGTCGGTTTCGGCAGCATCGTCTCCTTCGATGCCGCACTGCCCATGATGGCGACGGAGGTGTTTTCCGTTTTCAGGTCTTACAGCCTCACGGTCATTCCCTTGTTCGTGTTCATGGGGCAGATCGCATTTCATTCGGGGATATCATCCCGGCTTTTTGATGCGGCCTACAAGTTTGTGGGGCACATTTCCGGCGGCCTGGCCATCGCCACTATCGGCGCCTGCGCAGCGTTTTCCGCCATTTGCGGCTCCACCAATGCCACCGCCGCCACCATGGGCGCGGCCACTCTGCCGGAGATGAAGCGCTACAACTACAAACCCGAACTGGCCACCGGCGTGGTCGCCGCCGGCGGGAGCCTGGGGATACTCATCCCGCCAAGCGTGGTCTTCATCGTCTATGGCATCATGACGCAGCAGTCCATCCGCAGGCTTTTCGTTGCCGGGCTGCTTCCCGGCCTTCTTTTGTCGGTCTTGTTTGTGACCAGCATCCTGATCTGGACCCGCTTGCGGCCGGATTTGGGCCCCAGGGGCGAAAAAGCGACGACCAGGGAAAAAATAGCCTCTCTCTCCGGGCTTATTGAGACCCTGATCATATTTGCCCTGGTTATGGGGGGGCTTTTCAAGGGGTTTTTTACACCCACGGAAGCAGGCGGCATTGGCGCCTTCTGTACGCTTGCCATTGCGCTTATCCGCAGAAATATTGACTGGGAGGGGTTTAAGCAGGCGCTTTTCGAAACCACCCGCATTACCTGCATGATACTGGTTATCGTGGCGGGCGCCACCATTTTCAGCCGTTTCATGGCGGTCACGCGCATCCCCTTCGACATAGCCGGATGGATCACCGGTTTCGACGTGGCCCCGGCCGTGATCATGTGCTTCATACTCCTGGTCTATTTTGTCGGCGGGTGCTTTATCGACGCCCTTGCCCTGATCATGCTCACCATCCCGATTTTTTTTCCCGTGGTGATCGAGCTTGGCTACGATCCGATCTGGTTCGGGGTCGTGATCGTGATGGTCACCCAGATTGGCGTCATCACGCCGCCCGTGGGGGTTAACGTGTACGTTGTCAGCGGCGTCGCGAGAGACGTCCCCCTCAATACGATCTTCAAGGGCGTGGTGCCGATGCTCATCGCAATGATTATCGCAACCCTGCTTCTCATTCCTTTTCCCGGAATCGCCCTCTACCTGCCAAGCCTTCTCTAGTATGGCGTCGTTTAAAATCCCATTTACTGCGCTTTGTATGTGGAACGTTTGGCTTAGTCAGGGGTTGGATTTCGATTTCGATTTGGAGTGGGTTTCAGACGGCTTTGTAAACCGTTCAAGATCAAGGCGCGTGCAATTTTCGAAGAATTGAGCGTACTTAGCCGTACGTGAGATTCTTCCAAGATTGCGCGCAACGCAGATATTGGACGGTTTACGAAGCCGTCAATATTTTAGGTAATGGAAGGGCTCTATGGTGGCGAGCGCCTCGGTCCCCAACATCTTGAACCCGTTTTCCCGGAGAATCTGCCGGGTACGGTCGATATCCGAGACCTCCAGGACAAAGACCGCGGTTTTGTGGCTTTCGAGGACAAAGCCGTATGCATTTTCAATATTGATGGCTTCCCTGGCGAGGCGCTGTACCACCTTGTCCATGCCGCCTGGCTTGTCTTCAAGGATAACCGCTATGATTTCCTTGAGTTCTGCCTGGACGCCGTTTTTTTCAAGGACTTTGTGCGCCAGTTTCGGATCGTCCACCATGATGTTTAAAAAACCGCTTTCGCCGAACGAGGAGATGGTTATCGCACGGATATTGAACTTCTCCCCGGCAAGAATACGCGAAGCCTCGGCGAGTTTTCCGGGCCTGTTCTCAACAGGTATGGTCAGTTGATATGCTGTGGTCATGGCACACCTTTCGGGCTTCGGGGATTATGGTTTCTATCCGATGTATGCATCAAAACTGTAGCGCAATACGTTTAAAATCTCAAGGGACAACTTCTGGGATTGCAAGCTTTTCATTGCTTGAATAAAATGCGGAAAAAGGGTAAACAATTTTCCGGAGGCGTTTTAATGAGGAAAAAACAAACTAAGGCCCGCTGGCTTGACAGGGCGCTCTACTATATTTTGTCGCGGCTTTTTTTGCTGCTGGGGCGGATTTCACCCCAAAGGGCCGCGAAAATCGGGGACGTGATCGGGCGCTTGTGGTTCGCCCTGGACAAGCGCCACCGGAAGGTGGCCATTGACAACCTGGCAATGGTTTATGGCGACCGGATGTCCAGTGCTGCAATGCGGGGATTTGCAAGACAGGTATTTTGCAACCTGGCCCGGATCGTGTTTGAGATCGGCTGGAGCCTGCATATTGACAATGTCCGGAATCAAAAACACTTTCGGTTTTATGGCATGCATCATCTCCGGTCGGCGCAAAAAAAAGGGAAAGGCGTCCTTGTTCTGACTGCGCATCTCGGGAATTGGGAATTCCTGCTTGTTGCCGCCGCCATTATGAACATGAAATTCAGCGCGGTCTACCGCCCCCTTGATTTCAAGCCATTGGATATGTTTTTCGAGGATATCCGCAACACGACGGGGACGAAGCTTCATCAGAAAAAAGGGGCCATGTTCAAGGTGCTCCGCAGCCTTGCCAACAATGAGGGCGTGGGTATTCTGCTCGATCAGAAGACAAAGCCTTCCTCGGGTGTTCTTGTCGATTTTTTAGGCCGCCCGGCCTATACGAACATGGGGCTGGCCATTCTCGCAAAAAGGTCACGGGCCCCGGTTATCCCGGTGTTTGCGGTCAGGGAAGATGGCTGTTACAGTGTCCGGATATTGCCGGAGGTCCCGTTTATTGATACCGGTGATGACGCGTTGGACATGATTGAAAACACCCGGTTGTATAACCGAGCCATTGAATCCATGATAACACAATACCCGGAACAATGGTTCTGGCTCCACAGGCGATGGGAAATAAGGCCGGTGAAGCTGAAAAATACCGTGACAGCAAAAAAGATAGTCTCGTAAAAAGTCGTTGCAGAGGGGGAAGTAACCCATGAAACTGAAAATTCCGGACTATATCCATGCCATAAGGCCATACAAGCCGGGAAAGCCCATCGAGGAGCTTGAAAGGGAATACGGCGTCAAAAATTCCGTTAAACTCGCATCCAATGAGAATCCCCTGGGTCCCTCGCCAAAGGCGGTTGCCGCCATAAAGGGTGCCCTGGAAAAGCTCCACCGCTATCCGGACGGCCGGGGGTATCTTCTTGTTGAAACGCTTGCGGGCCGTTACGGAATTTCTCCCGAATGCATCGTGCTGGGCAACGGTTCGGACGAGATTATCGGGATGCTGACCAAGACCCTCCTCGAGCCGGGCGATGAGGCCGTCATGACGGACCCTTCTTTTTTGATGTACGAGATAATGGTTTTGTCGTCAGGGGCCGTACCGGTATTTGTGCCGTTGAAATCGCTGTTTATCGATTTTGGGGCCATCATTGAACAAGTAACGGAAAAAACCCGGATCATTTTTCTTAACAACCCGGTCAATCCCACCGGTACGATCATTACCAAAAAGGGATTCGAAGCCTTTCTGGAAAAAATCCCGGCGCACGTCGCCGTGGTCATAGACGAGGCGTATATCGAGTTTGCAAGGGATCCGGACTGCCTGAACGGTATTGCGTATTGCACGGGCAGCCGCCCGGTTGCCGTACTCAGGACCTTTTCCAAGGCCTACGGGCTTGCCGGCATACGCATCGGGTACGGGTTGATGCCCGCGGAACTTGCGGGCCTGCTGCACCGCGTAAGGCAGCCGTTTAACGCAAACGCGCTCGCCCAGGCGGGGGCATGCGCGGCCCTTGACGACGATGACTTTTTAAACCGGACCGTCGCCCTTGTGCACGGGGAGCTGGAGTTTCTCTATGCGGGCATCGAGCGTTTGGGGATGAATTATTTTCCGACAGAGGCCAACTTCTTTTTGATCGATGTGGGAAAGGATGCGGATACGGTTTTTGAGGATATGCTCCGGCACGGCGTCATCATCAGGTCCATGGTCTCCTACGGGTATCCCCGGTATATACGGGTTTCGGTCGGGTGCAGGGAGGAAAACGAAACATTTTTGAACGCACTGGCAATGGTCATGGGGAAAAGGGGCGGCCGATGAGTCGCGACACCGTGGACATAAAGCCCTTGCTCATAACAATCGACGGACCGGCCGGCGCGGGAAAGACCACCGTCAGCCGAATGCTTGCCGATCGGCTGGGACTTTTGTACGTCGATACGGGGGCGCTTTACCGCGGAGTGGCGTATGAAGTCGCCTCGCGCGGTATAGACCCGGAAAGCGACCCGGCGCTTGGGGAGCTGTCAGGCGTTCTGGACCTGACGTTCGAACAAACCCAACAAGGTGTCCGATTGATTTCAAGGGGGACAGACATCACCGATGCCATCCGGACCCCTGAAATTACGATGCTGGCATCCGCTGTTTCTGCCAAACCGCTTATCCGCAAGGCCCTCCTTGATGTGCAAAGGCAAATGGGGGTAAACAAGGCGGCCGTATTTGAGGGGAGGGATATGGGAACCGTCGTGTTCCCGGATGCGGATGTAAAGTTTTTTTTGACCGCCCAGCTGGAAACACGCGCCCTGCGACGGTTTTCAGAATATAAGGACGCTTGTGCGCAGCGCTTCGGAGAGGTGCTTGAAGATATGCGCAAGAGGGATCATAATGATTCCGCCAGGGCTGTCGCTCCGCTGAAGCCCGCAGATGATGCCGTGACGATCGATGCTACGAATATACCGCCGGAATCGGTGGTTGACCGGATGATCGATTATATTTTTCAAAAGCACGGGCCATGAGCAACGGGCGACCCGTCGAATCCGCTTACGAGTCATCTTAATTAGAAAACAGAAATTAATCATTGTTTTTTTGTTTCATGTTTGTTACCAAAGTGATTTTACACTCCACGTCGTTAGAACGTTTGGAGATAGTTTATTAGGTAAAGGGGGATTTATTTTTAAATGGAAAATTTTGCTGGAAACTCTCAAAACAACACAATCAACCCGTCGGAATCGGACGATACGGGGGTGGCTGCGGATGTAGCCGCTCTTGCCGATGAAAACGACGATGCGCCTGAAGAGACAATGGAATCCCTGATGGAAATGTATGAGGAAAGCCTCAAACGTTTCGAAGAGGGGGAAGTCGTAAACGGCAGGATCATATCCGTGGACAGGGACCATGTGCTCGTAGACGTGGGATATAAGTCCGAAGGGCAGATCTCCATTCACGAATTCAAAAATGACCAGGGCGAAGTTGACGTCGAAGTCGACGACGTCGTAGAGGTCATGATTGAATGGTGGGATGAGGAAGAAGAACGGGTTGTTCTCTCCAAGGAAAAGGCCGCCAAGGTAAAGGTCTGGGATTCCATAAGGGACATCTATGAAGACGACGGCATTGTTGAGGGTGTGATCAGCAATCGCGTCAAGGGCGGTTTTTCCGTGGATGTCGGCATCCAGGCCTTTTTGCCGGGTTCGCAGGCGGATCTTCGCCCGATCCGGAACCTTGATGAAATGGTTGGAAAGACATTCGACTTCAAGGTGTTGAAGTTCAACCGCAAGCGGAATAATATCGTGCTGTCCAGGCGCGTGATACTCGAGTCCGAACGCGAGAGCAAACGTTCCGAAACCCTTGCCGCCATTGAAGAAGGCAAAACAATGTCCGGCGTGGTCAAGAATATTACCGAATACGGCGTTTTTGTCGACCTTGGCGGCGTGGACGGCCTTTTGCATATTACCGACATTTCCTGGGGCCGGGTTAAGCATCCGTCAGAGTTGTTCGGCATCGGCGATCCGATTGATGTTATGATCCTGTCCTTTGACCCGGAGAACGAGCGGGTTTCCCTGGGGATGAAGCAGCTGGTTCCGGATCCGTGGTCTTTTGCGGAGGAAAAATATCCGGTGGAAACCGTTATCAACGGTCGCGTGGTCAGCCTGACCGACTACGGCGCGTTTGTCGAAGTGGAGGAAGGTATAGAGGGATTGATTCATGTCTCCGAGATGTCATGGACCCGCAAGATCCGCCATCCGTCCAAGGTCGTATCGGTCGGGGATGAAGTGGAGGCTGTGGTTCTGGATATCCGTCCGGAGAATCGGCGCATATCTCTCGGCATGAAGCAGACGATGCCGAATCCGTGGGATGTGATCAGCGAAAATTACCCCATAGGATCGGTCATAGAAGGCAAAATCAAGAACATCACCGATTTCGGGATTTTCATCGGCATCGATGACGACATCGACGGATTGGTCCATATTTCCGATATTTCCTGGACCAAGCGCATCAAGCATCCATCCGAGCTCTACAAGAAGGGTGACGTGATCCAGGCCAAGGTGCTTGATATAGACAAGTCAAGCGAGCGATTTTCCCTTGGAATCAAGCAGCTTCAGGACGACCCCTGGAAAACGGTGGCCGATCGATACCCCGTGGGCACCGATATCAACGGCACGATAACCAACGTGACGGATTTCGGTGTTTTTGTGGAGCTTGAGGAAGGCATCGAAGGGCTGGTCCACATTTCCGAGATCAGCAGGGAAAAGATCAAAACGCCGGTTGGCAAATATAACGTGGGAGAGCAGATTACCGCGCGGGTGATCAATATCAATACCAGTGAAAGGCGGATCGGCCTTTCCATTAAGCGCCTTGAAACGGAAGACGACAGTGAACTTCTCCATGAGTACGTCAGCAATATGAAGCCGACGGCGTCCAGTTTCGGTGAACTGCTGCA
>PUOB01000340.1 GCA_003551985.1 Desulfobacteraceae bacterium
CATCTATTTTGTTTTATGCGCTTGCTCCTATGACAATGACAGATATGCGTATTGAAAGGGTTGACCCATGGCGTCCGTGCGGCCGACAGGGAAATAGTCGGATTTGATTAATAGTTATATATTTTTTAAGGATGGAATGCTGCGGTTCTTTGAGTTTATTGGTTAACTGTTTCGTCAATTGTAAGAGTCAATTGTATGTAAGAAAGGAGGTGCACCCGTTTCAACGCGTACATTTCGTATCACTTCAAGTAGTGGAAACCGATGGAATTTCACTAAAAATGGTAAATCAGGAGGTAACTAATGCCAAGTTTTGTAATTACTGAAAAATGTGATGGCTGCAAGGGCGGGGAAAAAACGGCCTGTATGTACATCTGCCCCAATGACCTGATGGTTCTCGAACCCAATACAATGAAGGCATACAACCAGGAGCCGGATCAGTGCTGGGAATGCTTTTCCTGTGTAAAAATCTGCCCGACCCAGGCGATCGAGGTTCGCGGCTATGCCGACTTTGTTCCCCTGGGGAGCAGCATTTATCCGATGATGGGTACCGAAGACGTCATGTGGACCTGCAAGTTCAGAAACGGCGTCGTCAAGCGGTTCAAGTTCCCCATCCGGACCACTCCTGAAGGCGAAGCCAATGCCTATGAAAGCCTGAAGGGCAAGGATCTTGAAAGCCAATTGCTCTCTACCGAAGAAGCTGAAGGCTACCAGATTCCGAAGCCGCAGGCGACCGTTTAGGCTGCCGGTTATCTATACAGGATGACTCGTCAATTTAGAATGTTTCGACATTTAAGGAGGATATATTATGGCATTACCGAATAAACCCCAGGGTGAACTCAAAGCAGTAAGGGACCCTGAAGTTGTGGAAAAAGAAGTTGACATCCTGATCGTCGGCGGCGGCATGGCTGCCTGCGGGACCGCTTTTGAAGTCAAGAAGTGGCTCGGCGACGACCAGAGTGTTCTGCTTGTTGACAAGGCTGCAATGGAGAGAAGCGGCGCGGTTGCGCAGGGCCTTTCCGCCATCAACACCTACATCGGCGACAACACCCCGGACGACTATGTCCGCATGGTCAGAAACGACCTCATGGGCATTGTCCGTGAAGACCTGATCTTCGATCTTGGCTGCCACGTGGACGACTCCGTGCATCTGTTCGAGGAATGGGGCCTGCCGATCTGGAAAAAGACCGAGGACAACAAGAACCTCGACGGGAAAAAGGGCCTCAAGCTCGGCACCCTGAAGGGCGGCGCCCCCCCGGTCCGCACCGGTAAATGGCAGATCATGATCAACGGTGAATCCTACAAGAGAATCGTGGCCGAAGCTGCCAAAAAGGCACTTGGCGACGACAACATTCTCGAGCGCGTATTCATCGTGGAACTGCTGCTCGACAAGAACAAGGAAAACCAGATTGCCGGCGCAATCGGATTTTCCGTTCGTGAAAACAAGGTATACATCCTCAAGGCAAAGACCATGATGGTTGCCTGCGGCGGTGCGGTCAACATCTACCAGCCGCGTTCCGTCGGTGAAGGCAAGGGTCGTGCATGGTACCCGGTATGGAACTCCGGTTCCACCTATACCCTGTGCATGAAAGTCGGCGCCGAGCTTTCCATGATGGAAAACCGCTTCACCCCGGCGCGTTTCAAGGACGGATATGGTCCGGTCGGCGCATGGTTCCTCCTGTTCAAGGCGAAAGCGTTGAACGGCCTGGGCGAAAACTTTGCCGCCGGCGACGCTGCAAAGAAAGAGCTGGAATCCTACGCTCCCTACGGCACGGCGGCCATTACCCCGACCTGTCTGCGTAACCACCTGATGCTCTTCGAAATGAAGGCAGGCCGCGGGCCCATCATCATGGATACGGTCACCGCCCTGGCAGAGCTTGGCAAGACCATGGACAAGAAGGAACTCAAGCACCTCGAGTCCGAGGCATGGGAAGACTTCCTCGACATGACCTGCGGCCAGGCCAACCTGTGGTGCGCCACCGACACCGAGCCGGAAAAGAAGAATTCCGAGCTGATGCCGACGGAACCCTATCTGCTGGGCTCCCACTCCGGGTGCTGCGGTCTGTGGGTCTCCGGCCCGGATTTCGACTGGATCCCGGATTCTTACAAGGTCAAGGCGGACAACGGCAAGGTCTACAATCGCATGACCACGGTCAACGGCCTGTTTACGGCCGGTGACGGCGTTGGCTGCTCCGGGCACAAGTTCTCCTCCGGTTCCCACGCCGAAGGCCGCATAACTGCGAAGCAGATGGTCCGCTACGCCAAGGATTACGCGGACTACAAGCCGGAATTGGATATTAGCGCACAGGAAGCCGTTGATATTGTTTACAAGCCCGTTCGTACATTCCTGGACAACTATGAATACACGACCGCGATCGATATCAACCCCAACTACCTGAAGCCCGAAGGCATGATGTATCGCCTGATGAAGGCCACCCACGAGTACGGTGCCGGTACCGCCACCTACTACATGACAACCAACAAGAACCTTGAAATCGTCATGGACCTTCTGGCCACCATGCGCGAAGACTGCGAAAAGCTCGCAGCCGGCGACCTGCATGAGCTGATGAGGGCATGGGAAATCTACCACAGGATCTGGACCGTGGAATCTCACCTGCGGCATATCCAGTTCCGTAAAGAAACCCGTTACCCGGGATTCTACTACCAGGCGGATTACCCGAACCAGGACGATGAAAACTGGTTCTGCTTCACCAATTCCAAGTACGATCCCAAGGCACAGAAATGGGATACCTTCAAGCGCGATTATGTTCAGATAATCCCGAGCTGATCGAAGGGTAGCTGGAATTAGAGATAATAATGCCTCCAGGTGCCTTTCGGCGCCTGGAGGTTTTTAATAACCGGCTCTTGCCTGTTCTTCCTGTCCTGAAACCGTAAATTGGGAATCTTCGATTTTTTGATGCGCCATAAAACGGTAAACAATCGGGGTTTCGAATTTTTTGTTTCAGGCGTTGCAAGCTTTTATACAATGCACTTTCTGTATCATTGCAAGACCAATCCTGAAAACCAACCCAGGCTGCGGCAAGGTTGACCACTGCGGACGTAAAATAAAAGCGGACCATAAGCCACTGCATACAATATAGATCAAAAGGTTATACAATTCGAACCTGTAAGTACGGAGGGTAACATGAGTGAAACGAAAGGAGCCCCAATGAGCGGAACGATAATGGTGGTCGGCGGCGGTATAAGCGGCCTTACCACTGCATTGGAAGCCGCGGAAGTGGGGTACGATGTGATCATCGTCGAAAAAAACCCGTACCTGGGCGGCAGGGGGGCGCAGCTCAACCAATATTTCCCCAAGCTTTGCCCCCCCACATGCGGCCTTGAGATCAACTTCCGTCGGATCAAGGACAACCCGCGGATCAAGTTTTTTACCCTGGCCGAGGTTGAAAAGGTCGACGGTCAACCCGGCGACTACAAGGTGAGCGTCCGGATCAATCCCCGCTATGTCAATGAAAACTGCACCTGCTGCAATGTCTGCGCGGACGCCTGCCAGTCGGAAATTCCCAACGATTTCAATTTCGGTCTGGATAAGCACAAGGGTGCGTACCTGCCGCATGAAATGGCCTTCCCGGCCCGCTACGTGATTTCCCCGCAGATTATCGGCACCGAGGACGCCAACCGGTGCAAGGAAGCATGCATCTATGACGCCGTTGATTTGGAAATGGCGGCCAAAACCGTCGACTTCAACGCCGGCGCAATCGTGTGGACGACCGGCTGGGAACCCTACGATGCCGCTAAGATCGAAAACCTCGGTTTTGGCCGGTACCCCAATATCATCACCAACATGATGCTGGAACGGATGGCATCAAAAAACGGCCCCACAGAGGGAAAAATACTGAGACCTTCCGACAACGCGGCGCCTGAAAGCATCGCATTTGTCCAGTGCGCCGGGTCCCGCGACGAGAATCACCTGCCGTATTGCTCGTATATCTGCTGCATGGCATCGCTTAAGCATGCCACCTATCTCCGCGAGCAGTATCCGGATGCAACAATCCATATTTTTTATATAGACATGCGGACGCCCGGATACAAGTATGAAAAATTTTATGACAATATCAAAACCGATGAAAAAGTAAAATTCATCAAGGGCAAGGTCGCGGCTGTCGAGGAAGCCCCCGGTGACGGGGTTATTGTAACCGCCGAAGATGCGATTAGCGGTGAGAAGCGTCACCAGACAGTCGATATGGTCGTTCTCGCTACCGGCATGCAGCCTTCCGCGGCAGCCACCAAACTGCCCGCAGACCTGCAGTTCTCGGAAGACGGCTTTGTCATCAACGACTTTGAAAAAGGCGGCATGTTTGCCGCCGGGTGCGCCAATCGGCCCGCCGACGTCATGATGTCGAACCAGAATGCAACCGGTATGGCCTTAAAGGCGATTCAAACCTTGGCGAAGCGGTAGGAGGTATATAAGATATGAGTAAAAAATACGGTGTTTACATTTGCACTGGCTGCGGCATCGGAGATGCCCTGGATATAAAGGCGATCTGCGACGTGGTCGAGGAAGAGGCCCTGCCCTGCACCACGCATGAGTTTCTCTGCAGCCAGGCCGGCGTTGACTTGATCAAAAACGATATCGAGGAAAAGGGAACCAACAACCTGGTCATCGCGGCATGTTCCCGCAGGGTCAATTACAATACGTTCAAATTTGACGGATGTGTGGTTGAAAGGACCAACCTTCGCGAAGGCGTTGTTTGGTCGCATCCGCGTGACCAGTTCCCCGCATTGACCGAGGAAGAAAAAGAAGACGAGGAAAATTTCGACAGGGTCCAGATGATGGCGGAAGATTATGTCCGAATGGGCATGGCGCGGGTCGAAAAAGTCAAGGCGACCGAACCCTACGTGCCCGAGACCCTTAATCGGCGCATCCTGGTTATCGGCGGCGGTGTGACCGGTATGTCCGCCGCGCTGGATGCGGCAGCCGTCGGCTTTGACGTAACGATCGTTGAGAAAGAGGATGCCATCGGCGGTCACAGTCTTAAGTGGCGCAAGCAAACCCCTGTCCAGCCGCCTTATGAAGAACTGATCCCCCCGAAGGCGGCGGGCTTGGTCAACGCGGTACAGCAAAATCCGAAAATCGATATCCGCACCACATCAGTGGTTGCCCGTATTGCCGGGGAGCCGGGGAATTTTACCGTAACGCTCAAGAAGCCGGGCGAAAAAATCGAGTTTGACGTGCCCTATCCCCTGCCCGAGGAAATGCGCTACGATGAGAACGGAAAAGAGCTTGACCATGAGGCGCTTATTGAAAAATATAAGGAATACAACGAGGGCCGCCGCGATATTTTGACCCTGGATCCCGACGGCGAAGCCTTCGGCGCGGTCATCCTGGCGGCCGGCTGGCGTCCCTATGAACCGGCTGCGGACGAATTCCCGAACCTGGGATGGGGCAATGCGGACGTGATTACGAATTACCAGTTCGAGGAACTGGCCGCCAAGGGTAAGGTGACCCGTCCGTCCGACGGAAAAGCGGCCAAAAACGTGGTCTTTATCCAGAGCCCCGGAAACGGGTCGGATGCGGATTTCCCCTTTACCGGGGCGGTGACCTCCCAGGTGGCCCTGAAGCAGGCCAAGTACGTGCGCGACGACTACGCGGACGGCAATGCTTATATTATCTACCAGCATATGCGGACCACCGGCCTTTCGGAATACTTGTACAAGGCGCTGCAGCAGGATCCCGGCGTTTTTATGACCAAGGGCGAAGTGATGGCGGTGGACGCCAGGGGCGGCGCCCTTGCCGTGGAGGTGGACGACACGCTGATCGGCCGGGAAATCCGGATCAATGCGGATTTGGTCGTTCTGGGCACCGGCATGGTGCCGGCGACCTTCGACGACCCCACCGTGAACCTGGCATACCGACAGGGTCCCGGATTCAGGGACAATGATATCTTTGATCGTTACGCGGATTCCAATTTTATCTGCTTCCCCTATGAAACCCAGAGAACCGGAATTTATGCGGCGGGTGCCGTCAGGCGTGGGCTGAACATCGAGGAATCCATTGAAGACGCCGCCGGCGCGGCGCTAAAATCCATGCAGTGCCTGGAATCGGTCAACAGGGGCGTATCCGTTCATCCCCGGTATGGCGACATGACGTTTCCGGACTTTTTCTTCCAGCGCTGCACCCAGTGCAAGCGCTGCACCGACGAGTGCCCCTTCGGCGCCATCGACGACGACGAAAAAGGCACGCCCAAGCCGAATCCCGCACGGTGCCGCCGCTGCGGTACGTGCATGGGCGCATGCCCGGAACGGATTGTCAACTTCGCCGATTACAGCATCGACACCATCGGCTCCCAGGTCAAGGCCGTGAATGTGCCGTCGGAAGACGATTTTGATGAGCCGCCGTTCCGGATTCTGGGGCTGGTCTGTGAAAATGACGCCTACCCGGCCCTGGACATTTTAGGGCTCCAGAGGCGGTCCTTTTCTGCGGATGTACGGTTGATCCCGGTGAGATGCCTCGGCTCGGTCAATGTTATCTGGATCAAGGACGCCCTGTCCCAGGGCATGGACGGCGTATTCCTCCTGGGATGCAAGCATGGGGACGACTACCAGTGCCATTTTATCAAGGGATCGGAACTGGCCTCCATCCGGATGAAAAAGATCGGGGAGGCGTTGTCGAGCCTCGCGCTCGAGGAAGAGCGCGTGGCCCAGTTTGAAGTGGCGATTGACGATTACGACCGCATTCCTGAAATTATCAATAATTTCGTCGAGGAAGTCGAGGAGCTCGGCCCGAACCCCTTCAAGGGATTTTGATATAACGAAAAGCGCAATGGATATGGCTGAAAATTCGGTAAATAGCCTGTTTAGGAGGTTTTATCATGTCTGAAAGATTCCTGGTTCAACCGGACGTTGAATTTATAAAGGATATACGCGCCCTCGGCGGCGAGACGCTTAAAAAATGTTATCAATGCGCAACGTGTTCGGTGGCGTGCCCCATTGCACCGGACAACAAGCCCTTCCCCAGAAAGGAAATGATCGCCGCATCCTGGGGGCTCAAGGATAAGCTGGTTTCCAGTCCGGATGTGTGGCTGTGTCACAACTGCGGCGATTGCAGCACCCAGTGTCCCCGGGGCGCAAACCCCGGCGATGTCATGGCGGCGGTTCGCGCCAAGGCGATCGACCATTACGCGGTTCCCCAGTCCGTGTCCAAGGCGGTCAACGATCCAAAAATGATGCCCGTCCTGGCCATCCTGCCGGCCATCGTGTTTCTCGTCATCGGTCTGGTGCTCCAATGGCTGCCGACCGGCGGTTTTGAATTTCTTAATTTTTCCCCGGAGCGCGGTGCAGACGGGCAGATCGTCCACAGCAACTTCTTCTCCCACTGGCTGGTGGACATTATCTTCATCCCGCTTTCCATCTGGGCCGTTGCTATTTTTGCGCTGGCCCTGAAGCG
>PUOB01000183.1 GCA_003551985.1 Desulfobacteraceae bacterium
ACCCATGGTTTTATGGGATCCGTGATCCGGTTGCCCGCGGCGCAGCTGACAAGCGGTACCTGCGCCCGTTCGACCACGGGAATAACGGCCAGGGAGGTCGGGGTCAGGCTGGGGCCGACAATGGCAGTTACATTGTCGCGGGTGATGAGCCGCTGAACGTTCCTGACGGCCCTTGACGGGTCGCCCTCGGAGTCATAGATGACCGCTTGGAGCATGCGGCCGTCTATACCGCCGGCTTCATTGATCATGTCTACGGCAAGTTCCATGGATTTTCTCTCCGGATCCCCAAGGAAGGACGCCGGCCCCGTGACCGAGAAGACCCCGCCGATTTTAATCGGCTCTTTTTCGGATTCTGCGGATACCGTTGAGATGCACAGCAGGCAGGCAGTCGTCACGATTGCTGTAACCATTGCAATGATACGGCATTTACGTTTTTGTGGCATGAGCTGTCTCCTTTAACGTCAATTTTTGGTTTCCGGCAAAATGCGGTCAGTCTTTACGGGGTGCCATTTCCGCCGGTTACATCGTGTAGAGCTTTTCGCCGTCAATAATTTCAACACCGTTTTCAGATAAAACAGCCATGGCGTCGTCCGTTTTATTGAAACGAAAAATCATGACCGCATTATCGCCGCTTTGGGCGACAAACGCATACATGTATTCCACGTTGATCCCGGCTTTTGTCAGAAGCTCCAGGATGCCGTGGAGCCCGCCCGGCCGGTCGTTGACCAGGGCGGCCACCACCGGGGTGGTTTTAACCGTGAATCCGCCGTTTCTAAGGGCTTCTTCCGCCTTTGCGTTGTTGTCCACAATAAGGCGAAGAACGCCGAAATCCGATGTGTCGGCAAGGGACAGGGCACGGATGTTGACCCCGCCATCCGACAGGATTTTTGTCACATCCGACAGCCGTCCGGCCTTGTTTTCCAGAAAAATCGATATTTGTTGTGCCTGCATACGCCGTCCCCCTTGAAAACGATTTTTATTTTCCCGCCTGTGCTAGAGCTTTCTTTTATCGATCACCCTGGCGGCTTTTCCTTCGCTTCTGGCGATGGTTTTGGGTTCGGCAAGCTTTACGCTTACTGAAACACCCAATGTTTCCTTGATATTGTTTTCGATGGTGCTGCTCAAGCGCTGCAATTCCTTGACCTCGTCGGAAAACGCTTTATCGCTGATTTCAACCCTTGCCGTCAATATGTCCAGATTGTCCTTTCGGTCGACTTCCAGCTGGTAATGGGGCTCGACGCCGTCGATTTCCATGAGTACGCTTTCGATCTGGGAAGGAAAGACGTTGACGCCCCGAATGATCAGCATGTCGTCTGTGCGGCCGCTGACCTTTCCCATCCTTGCCATGGTCCTGCCGCATATGCATGGCTCCGGGTTGAGCGACGTGATGTCCCGCGTGCGGTAGCGAATCACCGGGAAGGCTTCCTTGGTTATGGATGTGATGACCAGTTCACCGGTTTCACCATGGGGAAGCGCTTGCCCGGTATCCGGATCGATAATTTCCGGTATGAAATGGTCCTCGAAAATATGGAGGCCGTTTTGCGCCTCATGGCACTCTATGGCGACGCCCGGTCCGATGACTTCGCTTAAACCGTAAATGTCGACCGCCTTGAGGTTCAGTTTTTCCTCGATTTCCCGGCGCATGCTCTCGGACCAGGGCTCCGCGCCGAAAACACCGAAACGGAAGTTGAGGTCTTTAAAGGAAACGCCCATTTCTTCGGCGGCCTCGGCCAGGTGAAGGGAGTAGGACGGCGTGGCGGTGAGGATGCTGGGTCCGAAATCCTTCATGATGATAACCTGGCGGCGGGTGTTGCCGCCCGACACGGGGATGACGGATGCGCCCAGTTTTTCCGCGCCGTAGTGGACGCCCAGTCCGCCTGTGAAAAGTCCGTATCCGTAAGCGTTGTGTATAATGTCCCCTCGGGATGCGCCGCCGGCGGTAAGGGCGCGGGCCATGAGCTCCGCCCACGTGTCGATGTCACGGGCCGTATAGCCGACAACGGTCGGCTGTCCCGTCGTCCCGGATGATGCGTGAATCCGAACGACGTTGTCCATGGGTACCGCAAACATGCCAAAAGGGTAATTGTCCCTGAGGTCCTGCTTGTTGGTGAACGGAAGGTGGGCCAGGTCCGCAAGCGTTTTGATATTTCCGGGCTTGAGGCCGGCTTCGAGGAACTTCGACCGGTAAAACGGTACCGTTGCAAATACGCGCGAAAGGGTTGCCTGGAGGCGCCTGAGCTGGATGGATTCAAGCGCCTCGCGGGGCATTGTTTCATATTCGATATTGTAAATCATCTTTCTCTATCCTCCAGGCCTGTCAAATATCGTCTTCCTATAAAGTTTTAAACAAAAAAAATGACCGAAGGGCGGGCACCCAACGGCCATTTAATAGAAAATAAACCCATGGGCGACCCCTGAGCGTCTTCCCATGGCTGAATCATGATCCGGCGGTATTGAAAACGTTACAATTCGGGTCCGGACGATGCATGGGAAGACTTCCTAAAAAAGAAAAAGCCCCCAAAATTCGCCGGACGGTCTTTTTGTGCGACCATGGCTTTATTATCCGGTTTGGTTTATCAAATTCGTTGAAAAAGTATTTTCCTTTGTCTAAACGCATGCGGCGCTCATGTCAAGAAAAAAAACTAACCTTTCAGCCCCCCCTTGAAAACGGGGCTGCGTTTCTCCAGAAATGCGGTGGTGCCTTCCTTTGCATCCTCGCTTGCCAGGCAAAGCGCGAAAGCATTGATTTCCATTGCGCAGCCGTTTGAAAGATCGACATCCACGCCGTCGTTGACCGTTTTTTTAACTGCGTTCACCGACACTTTGCCCTTGGCGGCCATTGTCCCGGCTGTTTTTTGCACTTCCGCCATCAGCTGGTCCGCCGGCAGGACCCGGTTGATGATCCCTTTTCGCTCGGCTTCTTCGGCGCTTATCATTTTGCCGGTGAAAATCATTTCCTTTGCCAGGTTCTTGCCGACGATCCGGGAAAGCCGCTGCGTGCCGCCGAAACCGGGAATGATGCCCAGGTTGATTTCCGGAAGGCCGATTTTCGCATTGTCCGATGCATAGATGAAATCACAGGCCAGTGCGAGCTCGAGGCCGCCGCCCAAGGCGAACCCGTTCACCGCCGCGATTACGGGTATCGGCAGGTTTTGCAGCTTATCCATTACCATATGGCCGTTTATTGCAAAATAGCGGGCCTGAACCGGGTTGAGGGTGGACAGCTCGCCGATGTCGGCGCCCGCGACAAAGGCTTTTTCGCCGGATCCGGTTAATACGAGAACCCGGATATCCTCGTCGGCGGCAATTTTGTCAAGGGTTGCGTTCAGCTCCCCAAGCAGTTTCGAATTCAATGCGTTCAGTGCCTTGGGCCGGTTCATGGTGATCGTTGCGACACCTTCCTGTTGTTCAAAAAGAATGGTTTCGTATGACATGGCGATCCTCCGTGCTGGGTGTTGATTTCATCCTGATTTAAAAAAAATACTTTGAAACTGGTTAATTTCTTTGTTAACATTAACTTTTTAGTTGAAAAAGACCTGACCCCGTGATTCTTGCTGTTTCGGGAAGGAGCCGGTTTTTATCCGAGTTTGAATATAATATATTGTGACAGTCTCGTAAAAAGTTCAAGATCAAGGCTTGCGCAATTTCGAAGAATGCAGTCACGCCATGGCGTGATGAAATTCTGAGAAATTTCGCATAACGCAGGTATTGGACTTTTTACGAAGCCATCATATAATAGTAGATAAATGAAACAAGTGGCTTTGTCAATTGCGATGGTTCCGCGCCGGTAAGTCAGCCTCGTATCCCGTACCGGAAAAGATCCCATTGACGATATAAAACATGGTTTGTTTGTGGGGGGTGGTCATGTTTAGCATGGATGATGAAAAGATTGTAAAGGCTTATAGGCGATATGCCAGGAATTACGACCTGATTTTTGGTAAAATTTTTGAGCACGGCCGAAGGCAGCTCATGAAGAAGATGAGCTGCCAGTCCGGCGACCATGTGCTTGAGGTGGGCGTCGGTACCGGGTTGACCTTCCCGTTTTATCCAAACGGCGTAAAAGTGACCGGTATTGACATCTCCCCGGACATGCTCCAGATCGCGAAACAATACGTAAATGGAAACAGCAATGGAAAAAGGGCGCTGTTTCTCATGGATGCCCAGCAGATGAGCTTTGCCGACAACACCTTCGACCGGGTGGCGGCCATGTACGTGGTTTCGGTGGTGCCGCAGCCCAAAACGCTCGTAGAGGAAATGAAGCGGGTCTGCAAACCGGGCGGCGATATTTTTATTCTTAATCATTTCAGCAACCACAATCTCCTGCCGAAGATGGTGGAAACCGTCATGCTGCCGTTCCAGAATCTGCTTGGATTCAGCCCCCGGCTTTCCATGGAGTGGCTGGTCGACAATATGGATCTGCCCGTCGTCGAGCTCGACCAGGTCAACCTGTTTGGGTACTGGACGTTGATACACGCAAAAAACACCCAAAACTGATGGCGTCGTTAAAAGTCGGCAATTTTCGCCGGCCTTGGGCTTGAACATATTTTCTCATCTCTGGATGGACACTAACGGCGGGGGAAAATACGCCAGAAAAAAACAAGGGTTTGTCCGCTGCGGTGCAGCGGACAAACCCTTGTTTTTTTCTGGCGCGCCTGGGAGGACTCGAACCTCCGGCCTACGGATTAGAAGTCCGTTGCTCTATCCAGCTGAGCTACAGGCGCATATTAAAGCCTCCAATTGAACACCTTGGGAAGGCGCATTTCAGAGATTTAAAAAAATGTTTTTTTAACATTGATTGTGTTTTTTGTCCATATAAAATATAATAAACGCGGCAATGGGGTGTAAAATGATGGAACTTTTAACTTAGCCATCTGTTCCTTATCTTGTGACTTTTTACGAGTTCATCAAAAAATGACGAAAAAACAAAAGCAATATAAATCCGAAGAACCGGTGGGAAATGCCCCCGTCGACGAATCTGAAGATCCTGCAGGCGATCAGCCGGGGGCCGCGGATGTGGCTGAAAAACTCAAAGATGCGGTAACGGTTTCCAAGAGCCGGTCAGACCTGGTTCCCTATGATCCCCTGCAGAAGTACCTGAGCGAAATAAGCCGGTACCAGCTTCTTACCCGTGATGAAGAAATCGAACTCGGCCGGCGCGTGCAGGAGGAAAATGATGCGGATGCGGCGTTTCTCCTTGCGGCATCCAACCTTCGACTGGTCGTGAAAATCGCCATGGAATTTCAGAGGACCTGGATGCAGAACCTGATGGACCTGATACAGGAGGGTAATATCGGCCTGATGCAGGCGGTGCAGAAATTCGACCCTTATAAGAATGTGAAGTTCTCCTATTACGCGGCTTTCTGGATCAAGGCCTATATCCTGAAATTCATCATGGACAACTGGCGCATGGTGAAAATCGGCACAACCCAAGGCCAGCGGAAGCTTTTTTTCAAGCTTAAAAAGGAAAAGCAAAAGCTGATTGACGAGGGCTTTTCCCCGGAAACAAAGCTGCTGTCCGACCGGCTCGGGGTTTCCGAGCAGGAAGTGCGGGACATGGGGCAGCGACTTGACAGTTGGGACATGTCGCTGGATGAACCCATGAAAGAGGATTCCGATACCCAAAGAGGGGCGTTTTTCAGTTCGGATGAAGATTCGGTGGAAACCCAGGTCGCCCGAAAGGAACTGGAAACCCTTATCCGTGACAAGGTCGCCTCATTTAAAACGCAGCTCAATGAGCGGGAGTTGGACATATTTGAAAAGCGAATATTTACGGACACCCCGGCGACGCTTCAGGATTTGGGAGACAAGTATTCCATTTCACGGGAAAGGGTCCGCCAACTGGAGAAAAATATAGTCAAGAAAATGAAATCCTACCTGGAAAAAGAAATACCGGATTTTGACGCCTATTACGCGCATACGGAAGACGCAGGGAATTGATTAAAGCCATCGTGAAGCCGACCCCGTCTTTTTCTCCGATCTTTTCTTTAAGCCGCCAGCCAGGAGGGGCCTTGGACCCGATGAAAAAACAGCAGGCATTGCATCATGTTGGTGACAAATGAATTGGATTAGAAAATGGATGGCCGCGGCTGTCCTGTTGAGCATGTTTTTTTCAATTACCGCTTGTGCCGTCGCGCAGAAGGATGTCCAGGAGACATCTTCAATCGAAGCCTATGAAGATCGGCGCCTGATGCCGCTTTCTATGTACAGGCCGCCCGGTAGTTATTATTATTATCTTGTGGCACAGGACCTGCTCCGGTCGAATAAGATTCCGGAGGCGTCCGTATTCCTGGAGAAGTCGGTTTCACTGGATCCGGGGTCCATATTGCTCAAGCAGGAGCTTGCACTGGTTTATCTTCAGATTGGCGAAAAGGAGCAGGCCCTGGCGCTTTGTGAAGAGATTCTCGAAATACAGCCGGACCACACCGAAACCCTGATTATCGCCGCATCCCTGAAACAATCAAAGGGCGATATCGAGGCGGCGGCGGATTTGTATGAAAAAGTACTCATAAAAGAACCGGACCGGATAAATATCCATCTCGTCCTGGGCCGCCTGTACCTCGAAGAGGATCGATACGAAGACGCGCAAAGCGTGTTCAGGCGACTGGTTGACCGGCATCCGGACACATACCAGGGATATTACTATTTAGGGGTGGCTTATGCCGGGGCCGGGAAAACGGATAAAGCCATCGAGGCGTTGACCCGGTCATTAAATATCGAGCCGGCATTGTCGGAGGCGCGTTACGCGTTGATCCGCATCTATGAGGAAAAGGGCGACAAGCAAGAGGTGATTGACGGCTATGAAGACATCGTCGGCCATCACCCGGAGGATGCCTCCGCGGCCATTACACTTGGGTTGCTCTATCTGGAAGGCGGCTTCGATGAAAAAGCGGCCGTGTTGTTTGAAAATCTCGGCCGCATGGCCGGCACTGACCGAAGCGTTGTCGATGCCGTGGTCCAGACGCTGATCTCCCGGAACCGCTACGAAGAAGCGGTTTCCGTCATAGAAGGGATGCTTGAAGGACTGCCGGACGACGCCGACCTTCGATACCTGGCCGGTATAAGCGCATATCTTTTGGACCGGCATGATGATGCGGCATTCCATTTGAGGCAGGTCGATGTCGAGTCCCGGTTCTACGTGGATTCGGTTGTTCATAGGACTGACATCTACAACCAGCAGAAGCGCTATGAAAAAGGAATCGATGTGCTGAGCCGGGCACTTGGGAATACCGATGCCTTAAGCGGCGCCGAGCAGCTGCGGCTGAAGCGCTTTCTGGGCGCGCTCTACATCGAGTCCGGAAAATATCCAAGCGCCATCGATGTTTTTAAACAGGGCCTTTCAATCGAACCGGAAAATACGGATTTGCTCTACGACCTTG
>PUOB01000404.1 GCA_003551985.1 Desulfobacteraceae bacterium
ACACGCTCAGGAGGTCGAGGGGCTTAAGGCCCTGTATAAGGATGCCAACCGCCGATTCTGGCAATCCGCGAAAGCGGAGCTTTTCGAAAAAACAGAAAAAAGCCGTTACAGGCTTGGGGATATTGACATCGAGCTTCCCGGGCGCCTGAAAAACTTCCTGGCTGCGGAATACAAGCATGAATTCAAACGCCGGGGATACGCGGGAGACAAAAAAAAGGAAAAGCAATACCGCGATACGCTAAAGGCCATCGATGCGCCCGTAACGTGTGATTTTTTGATTGAATTCATGTTTAAACGGGTTTGCTATGCCATGTACAAATCCATAGATTAACCAAACGCACTTATAATATCCGTTCGCAGAACCTCGATGAGTTCATCGATGGCCGGCCGGATCATCCGGTGGCAGGACAGAACAGTCCCCATGTCATTGTTTTTGGCCGCTACCTCAATGAGGCCGGCAATGTAACGGATCCTTTCAGCGGAAAGATTCGATGCCGACCCCTTCAATGAATGGGCCTCCTTCTCGATTTCAGAGCCCAGGCCGCTATTGACGGCATCATCCAGGGAGACGAGTTTTTCCCTGACATCCGAAATGAAAAGCATGGCCAACTCCACCGCCAGTTCGTGATCGTCATCCAGGCGCGACATCAGGTCCGCCTTGTCAAGAACCGGTTTTTCTTTAACAGCGTCTTCCATTGTCGTCAGCCTCTGAAATGTTCCACCGCCCCGTTTCCCGCTGCAAAAATCTCCATGAAGACGAGGGGGTTATCCTGGTGATTGTCAAATACCACATCACTTTCAGGGTCAATGTGTATGGCGGCATCCTTATCGGCAGGAACAAGCTCACCTGATTTTTTAAGGGTTCCCTTCCCGTGGGAAAGGACCCAGTGCAAAACGCGGTTCTCAGGGGTGTAAACGCTGAGGGACGACTGGTCATTGACCGTCACCCGACGCACCACGGTTTTTTCATCCCTGAAAAGCGTCTGCACGCTGCCCCACCGGTAAAACGTCTCCCCATGCCGGATGGCTTCCACCCGGCCTTGCGCCTGGAGTTCATCCACGATGGCCTTGACGTCCTGCCCGCGTCCGCGCTCCGCCACCAGGACGGCATCCTGGCTTTCAACCACAATGGCATCGTTCATGCCGAGCACGGCCACAAGGCGGCTTTCGGCAAAAACAAGGCAGCCGTTGTTATCATGGCCGAAAACATCCCCCCTTATGACATTGCCGCCGGCATCCTTGATGCCGAGGTCCCAAAGCGCATCCCAAGACCCCACATCACTCCATCCGGCATCAAACGGGACCATGACGGCGCGGCGCGTCTTTTCCATGACGGCGTAATCCACGGAATCCGATGGGCACGCCGAAAAGGCCGCCGAATCAAGCATGAACGCATCCCCGTCAACCCGCCCTCCGTCAATCGAACTGCGGCAGGCCGCCAGGATTTCAGGGGAAAGCGAAGCCATTTCCGCTATGATATCCGCCGCCCGAAACATGAACATGCCGGAGTTCCAGCAATACTTGCCCGACTCGACGTATTGACGGGCCGCAGGAAGGTCCGGTTTTTCAACGAACTCGTAAATCTCGAACGCTTCGTGCCGGTTTTCATCATCGCAGGTGACGGGGGAGCCCTTTTGAATATAACCATACCCCGTTTCCGGTGACTGCGGAACCACCCCGAAGGTTACCAAAGAACCCTGGCCGGCAAAACAGGCCGCCGCATCAAGGGCCTGGTGAAACTTTTCAACATCGGGTATGATGTGGTCCGCGGGAAGCACCAATATCCGGGCATCGTTGTTCGCATTTGCCGCCATCAGGGCCGATACGGCTACCGCCGGCGCTGTATTTCGTCCTGCCGGCTCAAGCACCAGCGAATGGGGCTTGACACCAATTTCCTTCAACTGGGCGGCAATGGTGTGACGATACGCGTCATTGCATATAATGATCGGATCGGCAACGCCCTCGGCCCCGATGACCCTGGCGATGGTCTGCTGGAGAAGCGTCTGCCCCCCGGACAGGTTCAACAGCTGCTTGGGGTAAAGCTGCCGGGAAAGCGGCCAGAGCCGGGTTCCGGACCCGCCGGCTAAGATTACGGGAATTATCATGGTCAACCTCATTTACTGGAAAGCATTGAAAGCAAAGCAAAACCGGTAGCGGGGTCGTGCTTGCGCACGGCACGTGTATCCGTCAGCTCAAACAAAACCGCCTCCATCACGTGCCAGACCTTTACGCCCGTACGAACGCATCCGGTAATGGTTCTGTCGCTTCTGCCGCATGCCATGTGCATGTGAAGCACAGGACGGCCATTTTCGTCCGGAAAAAGCGTCCCGGTGCCGGCCACCTCGTTTACGTCCTCAAGCACCGTGGTCATGGGGACGATGGTGTCCGGGCGCCCTTCTTGCGGTCCGACGACCAGACGGCTGCCTCTGTCCGCACCGCCCAGGATCACCAGCGCTCCGGCTTTTACGTTATTTTCGGCGGCAAGCGCCTCAATGGCGTCGTGCACCACGTCCCCGTCCTCGAGCCGGATCACGAACACCCGGCCGAACCGGGCTTCTGAATACTGCATGTTATATTCCTTTACCGTTTAAAGCGCCTTTCGCAGAGCCTCCGCCATGCCGGTAGGACGTCGTTCCGTCGGGTACGCCCATACACAATCGATCTTCCTTTGGCACAATGCGCCCCACCTGGTGGACGCTGCCAAGCCCGCGGGCAACGCTTTCAAAAACCGCGGGGCTGCATGCAAACAACAATTCATAATCATCCCCCCCGGCCAGTATCCGGCTTGCCGGGTCAAGCCCGTATTTATCGCAGTAGGCTGCAAGCTGCGGATGAACGGCCAGCATGGACGGCTCAAACCGGACGCTCACGCCGGAACGCGACGCGATGTGGCACGCATCCCCGTATAGCCCGTCACTGATATCCATGACACAGGAAACCCCGTTTGAATAGAGGACATCCGCCGCGTCAAACCGGGCCTTCGGGCGCTTGTAAGCCTCAATCAGCGATGGAAAGGAAAAATCCCCACTGCCGAGACATTCCAGTCCGGACCGGGCAAGTCCCAGCGGTCCGGTCGCGTAAAGGCCGTCCCCCGGCACGGCTGCGTCGCGCCTGGGAAAAATATCCCTTCCAGCCCCTGCCGCAAAAAGGTCAAGGGCGAAAACCGCCCCAGAAGAGAGGTTCCCGCCGGCCAGGGCCGCACCGTGATCCACCAGCGCGGCATCGATTCCCCTGTAGAGTTCAATGACATCTTCCTCGGCCATTTCAGCCGGCAGGCAGAGATTGACAAAAAGCCCCACGGGGAACGCATAGGATGCGGCAAGGTCGCTGAACGTGATCTCGACCGCCCGTTTCCCGATTTCCGCCATGGACTGCCAATGCCTGCGGAAATGAATCGATTCACGCTGGGTATCGGTTGTAAAGACGGGATTTTCGATGTCCCTGAAAAGGGCGGCGTCATCACCGGGGGGGACCGCCATAAAGGATGGATTGGCGGCCGAGCGGCAAGCGCCCACAAGGCGGTCTATGAGCTCGAATTCATCCGTCCAGGGGGTTTTTAATTCCCTGGGCGGACATCCGCATACAGTCCCCAGGGAAAGTGCATTGCCCAGGGGGTCGGCCGCCCGCGATATGGTGCTGATCACCGCGACCCCGGCAGCGCCGGCGGAAAAACAGGGCCCGGCGTTATCCGCGTTGATGCCCCCGATGGCAACCACCGGCAACGGGGATTGCCGTACAACCGCCTCGAGCCCGCCCGGTCCGATGACCGGACTGGCGTCCGTTTTGGTCGCGGTTGAAAAAACCGGGCCGGTGCCGATATAATCACAGCTTGAAAGATCGGTTTTTGAAAGCTCGTCCAGTGTTGACACGGATGCGCCGACAATGGCATACCGGCCCAGTATCCTGCGGGCCAGGGCGTGTTCCTCGTCCGATTGGCCAAGGTGAACCCCGTCTGCATCAACCGCGCGGGCCAGCATGATATCGTCGTTTATAACAAAGGAAACCCGGTTGATCCGGCATAACCGGCGGACCGCCGAGAGGGTTTCGAAATCATGGGGCGTAAAATGCTTGTTGCGGTACTGTACCATTGTGGCACCGGCCATAATGGCGATTTCCACCTGCCTTTCCATGGGGAGGGCGGCATCCGGATCCACAATAAAATAAAACCGGCTCATGCGCTTATTCCTTAAATCAACCCACGTCGGCGTTTTCCGAGAGGAGCACCTTTTCGATGAACGGATCGATGCCCCCGTCGAGCACGGCGTCCACGTTGCCGATGTCCATGTTGATGCGGTGGTCCTTGACCATCTGGTAGGGATTGAGCACATAGGACCGGATCTGGCTGCCCCACGCGATATCCTCCTTGCCTTCATGGATGGATTGGAGCTTCTCTTCCTGCTTTTGCTTTTCATGCTGGTAAAGGCGCGCCCGCAAAACCTTCATTGCTTTTTCGCGGTTTCGAAGCTGCGATTTTTCCTGCTGGCACTGGGCCACGATCCCCGTCGGATAATGGGTGATGCGGACTGCGGAAGACGTTTTGTTGACATGCTGCCCCCCGGCCCCGCTCGCCCGGTAAGTATCTATACGGATGTCGTTTTCCTCGATTTGAATGATGATGTCATCTTCAATCTCCGGGTATACAAAAACGGATGCAAAAGAGGTATGCCGCTTGCCGCTCGCATTGAACGGGGAAATCCGGACCAGCCGGTGAACGCCGGATTCCACCTTCAAATACCCGAAGGCGTTTTGACCTTTCACGTTGAATGTCACGCTCTTGATGCCCGCCTCGTCGCCTTCCTGGAAATCCATCAATTCAACGGCATACCCCTTGTTTTCACACCAGCGGCTGTACATTCGAAACAGCATCTGCACCCAGTCCTGGGAGTCGGTCCCGCCCGCACCCGCGTTGATGGAAACAATCGCGTTGCGGCCGTCATCTTCGCCGTTTAACATCGCCTGGAGGGAAAAGTCCCGAAGCTTTTTTTCCAGCTGTTCGACCTGGCGGCCGGCTTCGGCCATGGTTTTATCGTCCGATTCCTCCTCGGCCAGCTCGATGAGAACGTCACAGTCTTCGACCCGGGCGTAAAGGTCCTGCCAGCTCTCAACCCGGCCGCTCAGAAAAGCCCTTTCCTTTAAAAGGGTTTTCGCTTTTTCAGGATCATGCCACAGGTTTTCATCCTCTAAGGCCTTCCCCAATTCGGCAAGCCGCTGTGTTTTGCCGTCAACGTCAAAGATACTCCCGCAGTTGTTCAAGGGTTTGATAAAAGCCTTTCACCTGTTCCTTAAGCTCGCTTGTCATTTTGTTTTCCTCCGTACATGGTTCTATTTCGCCTGATTCCCACCGCCAGCATCAGCAAGGAAACCGCCATGCAGGCAGCGGGAAACAGGTGTGCGTGTCTGGTATAAAACGTTTGTTCGCCGGCGACCACCGGTACGGTCCGGCTGATGGTCGTTGTTTCAAACAGACCCGTTTGCGCCGTTACCCTGCCCGCCGGGTCCACGAAAGCACTTATCCCGGTGTTTGCGGATCGTATAAGCGCCCTTCGGTTTTCAACGCTGCGGAATACAGCCATTGAAAAATGCTGGTACGGGCCGGCCGTTTTCCCGAACCACGCATCGTTTGTAATATTGATAATCAGGCTGCCGCCGTTTTCAACCATCTTTGCCGAAAGATGCGGAAATATGATTTCATAGCATATCTGCACACCCAGATCCGTGTTTTCCATGGAAAGCACCTGTCCTGCGCGGCCAGGTTTGAAATCCCCGGCGGAATGGACGAGCCGCTCAACGAACGGCAGCTTGTCCCCGAACGGTACGTATTCACCGAAGGGAACCAGGTGCACCTTGTCATAACTTCCCGACAACCGGGCTTTTGGATCCACCAGGTACGCAGTATTGTAAAAATGCAATTCGTCCGTATCATGATCGTACTCAAACGCCGGGCTTCCGATTAAAAACCAGGTCTCCATGCGGCTGATCGCCTCGAGGACCCTGCTCGTATGCCGCTCTTCCTGCAGAAAATAAAAAGGTGTAGCCGTTTCGGGCCATACAATCAGCCCGGGTTCCGAGTTCATGGTTTTGCCGGACAGGTCAATGTATTTTTCCACGATGGCAGTAACGTACTTTTCGTCCCATTTCAAGGACTGCTTGATATTGCCCTGGACCACCGATACGTTCAGGCTGTCCGAAGCGGCCGCGATCCGGTCCGTTTCAGACAGTTTATAACGCCCGTATCCCGTATTCAATAAAAAGATCGCGGCGATAAAAATGATGCCGAAAACGGCGACACCCCGGCCGGCCGGATTGTTTTGCCAGCGCACCCCCCCCGCATACAGCAAAACGACAAAAAAAGCGGCATTGATTGCCGCCACGAACCCCGATACGCCATAAACGCCTAAAATATCAGAGATCTGTATAAGATGCAAATAATTGTACTGGCTGTAACCGATCAGGCCCCACGGAAACCCCGTAAAAAGAAAGGTCCTTGCGTATTCAAGCGACACCCAGAACACGGGAACCGCCAAAACCAGGGAAACCGGCCGTTTTGCCGCGGCGGTGACAAGCATCGAAAAAACGGCAAAATAGAGGGCCAGGTAAAACGCAAGGAGCAAAAGGGCGCCGATGCTCAGCCAGACGGGCAGATGGCCGTATTGATGCATGGTGGGCACCAGCCAGTACAGCAGTGTTACAAAGTGGACAAACCCCGCCAGGAGCCCCAGGTAAAAGGCCTCCTTGACCGTGGCGTTTCTCAGTCCCAAAAGCAGAAGGGCAAGGGCGAACCAGGCCAGAAAGCCGATACCGATATTGTCAAATGCACCGGTAAGGGCGGCGGCGGCGGCGACGCTCCAGAATATGCGGCCTGTCTTTTCGGGGTTGAAGGGCATGGTGGTTGTCGGTTGTCGGTTGTCGGTTGAGAGATAAATGGTAAGTATATCATACTAAGGAAGCATGGAGCAATACGTAATGACGGGGGTCGGGCGACAAAAAGGGGATTGTGGGATACCCACAACCCCCTTTTAAAAAAAATGAAAGCAATTTGACAACGCGAAGCGTTTTGGACGCCGCGTGAGGCAGAATTCAGGCTTGAAACAAATCGTCATCCGGCCGTGGATTGCTGTGCTTCGGGCGCGATCGTCTCCCCCCGGGCTTCCCGGGCAAGCCTTGCGACCTCGGCGATATCGGCGTCGGTATATACGCCGTTGACCCCGGAAATGGCGGCCAGTTTCATGCCGTGCTTGAGGCCCAACTGATAGATCTCCTTGACTTTCTGCCACTCGATCTCCCGGCCGATGGTGAATGTTTCATACCGGCCTTCCAGTGCCAGGACGATGGTCTCCGCCAGGCAGGCATACGCTACCTTGGGCGGCAGGCCGATATCGCGCATCTCCACATTTCGCCCCGGCAGCAGGATTTCGCCGGATTCGATCACCAGGACATCCGGACGCTTGGACACGTCTTCGGGCGACAGGTCCAGGGGTCTCGCCACGTCGGTAATCACGCACCCCGGCTTGACGTCCATGATATCGATGACGCTCTTGCCGCCGCCAGCGGATGTGGCCGTGACGATCACGTCCATCTCGGGCAGATATTTATCGGCCCGGGTAGTTATCTCCACGTTCACGTCAGGGGAATCCCCAAGGATCGACTCCTTCAGGGCAAGCAGTTTGGAATGCCTTACATCCACCATGCAGATATCGGTAAAGGCCATGGCCAGAAGGCGGCAGCAGACGGACCCGATGGCACCCGTGGCCCCGACGACCATGGTTTTGGCCTTGAGTTTTTTCCCTTTCTCAACGTGGATAAGCCCCATACGGCGGACCGCGTCGGCCGCGGCCCAGAGGGCCCCGGAAGCGCTGTAGCTGTTACCCGTGGTAATGGGAATGTCGGCCAGCTTGGCAACGGTCTTGCCGGCGTCCCCCACCACTTTGGTAAACGCTCCCAGGCCCATGATCTGGGCCCCTAACCGCTTGGACATTTTTGCGGCCTGCAGCAGGCGCTTGTAGGTGAATTCGGGGTTGTGGGAGAGCATCTGTTTGGGGGTGCCCCCCACGGTAATCAGCCACCCTTCCGCTTCCACGCCCAACGGGGATTCAACGCCCGTTACCTTGGAGTAAATCATGGGCGGGGAATACGCGATGATTTTTTCCACCGCGTCCATAAAGCCCTTGGGCGCGAACCGGGATGCCAGTTCAATGGTCGAGTCCTGCTTGAGCTGTTCCTGTGAAAGGGGGTGAATGACAAAGGCAAACCGGTTGACCCGCTTATAATGCCCTTGTGGATATATCTGGCGGGGATCCAGGTGCTGCTCGCTGATCACCTCCAGGAGATCGTCATCGGTCAATTCGTCCAGCGGGATATCCAGAGCGACGGCAATCATGGCCTCCAGCACGTAGAATCCCACGACCTGTTCCAGGATCTTGGGGGTGCAGTCAATGATCACATCCACGCCGCGCTCCTTGAGAAACTGCAGCCGGTCTTCATAAACCGTGGACGTGATAACCGTTTTGCCGCCTAACTCCTCCAGGCCGCAGTCTTCAAGGTATTCATAAAAATCGTATGTCGGTACCACGAGGATATGGGTGTTCTGGATGGCTTTGCGGACGATGTACCGGTTCCACGCCCGAACCGGCATTGCCGCGGACGCGACCCGGCGGGTGGGAATCCAGTCCAGGACATCGTGAACCCCCCTGGCATAAAGCTCAAGGTCTTCAATCGAATTAAGGAATTTAGGGATGCCGTTTTCAAAGATGGGATCCGAAAAGGTCAGGTTGTCGGTCCACTCGTGAAGGACCTTTGCAATGTTGTAATTAAGCATGCCGGACAGAAACAGCACCTTGGTATGATTGAAATAATTGCTGCCGTATTTGAACTGAATGTGTCGGATGGCCCATTCATGGGAAACCCGGCGCAGCCGCTCGCCGGTGGTAATGGGCCTGCCGGTCCGGGCCTTGATCTTTTCAACTTTTTTCGACTGGGCCTCGATGGCCCGGCTGGAACCGATGGCATAGTCGAAATTCAGGCCCCCCAGGCACATGGCGTCGGCCTCGTGGCTCCACTGCTCCACCAGGTCCCCTGCCAAATCCACATCCCCGTCCGTGCCGATCCGCCGGATGACAAACGGCTGCCCCAGAAATTCAGCGCCAAATTCATAATCATCACTACTCTTTCCAAGACTGATACTGACTATCTGCTTCACGGACCCCTCCTTTGGTTATTGGCATGATCTGTTTTCATTGACCTGACTTTCTGTGTCTGTTTCTTCGCCGTCATCCCGGATGGCCTCCGACGGACAAGCGTCAAGAGCGTCGCGGCACTGCAGCTCCTCTTCAGGGGTTTGCGGCTGCCTGCAGACATAATTGTTATCCAAAGCCACGTTCCAATCCCGGTTTTCCCTGAAATTTTCAGGCGCGATCTCAGCGCAAAGGGTACAGCCGATGCACACCCGGGTCACGTAATATTTACCGGGGATGTTTTCAGCAAATTTTCGATTGGAATCTTTCATCCGCTCTGCCTGTTACCGATCCGGATTTAATTAATGATCAGGTGCGACAACCCCTTTTCCTCCAGGAACTTCGGATACAGGTCGAACGCCGGGTTGAGAACCGGCAGCAGCTTGATCGTTTTGGGAACGTTTCCCTTGGCACTGACCTGCCGCCGCGTCAGGGCCGTGACCAGGTTGGCCTTGCCGAGCCAGAACCGGTGGGCGAAATCCGCGTCCATGGTCATGGTCACCTCGGGCTTCCCGTCAAATTCGCCCTTGATGATGCGCAATTCGTCTCCGGTGGCGTCCACCGTAATGGTGCCGGCTGGATTCTGGTATACAAACTGTACGCAAAGGTTGGTTTTGGAAAGGGAAGGACCGATTTCCGGATGGGCTTTCAGCCGCTCGTAAAAATCCACGAGCACGTCATAGAGCATCGCGGAATCGGAAAACACGTCCTTTAATTCCTTTTTACCGGCCCCGGCCGCCTGGGGCCTGAGATCCTCCGCACTCACCGGCAGCGGCGACACCTTTGCATTGTAAAGTTTTTTAACAATCCGGATCACCGCGTCGCGGTCCGGCTCAACCGGGTTGTAGAGCATGGCGCCATCTTCCATCGCGGTTGCGGCGACCTGGTCGAGGCGGGCCAGGTTGTCCTTGATGCCCGCGTTTTTCAGGTTCAAGGGCATACCGGTCAACCCCGCCAGCTGGCGGTTGAGCACGCGCACTTTTTCCACCGCGGCATGGGCCGACCATTTTTTGAACCACTGGTCGACAAACCCGAAACTTCCGACAGCCTTTGCCGCAAGGCTTTTGGCCTTGTGGGACTGCGTTTCCATCCACGGCCGGAACAGGCCGCCAAACGGGGGCAGGCGGTCCGGCATGTTTATTTTTCCGGTTTTCAAAAGGCTCTGGCTCTGGCCGACGACCTGGGGAAAAGTGATGCCCATGGCCGTGGCGATATCGGCAAACCGGTCCACCCGGGCGTCCAGGTTGAACGCCATGACTTCGGGCAGGACAAGGGCGTTGGCCACTCCGTGGGGAATGTGATAAACGCCGCCCAGTGCATGGGAAATGCCGTGGGCCATGCCCACCATGGAATGGGAAAAAGCCACCCCGGCCAGGAAACTGCCCACCAGCATGGCCCCCCGTGCCTGAAGGTCCTTGGGTTTTGCGCAGGCCTGGAGAATATTGCCGCTGATGAGGCGGATGGCGTGAAGGGCCATGGCATCCGAAGCGGGCGACCATTCCTTGTCCACGTATGCCTCGATGGCATGGGTCAGGGCGTCCATTCCCGTTGCCGCTGTAAGCAAAGGGGGCATGGAAACCGTGACTTCGGGGTCGAGCACGGCCAAATCCGGCAGAAACTGCTCTTCTGAAAACGGAAGCTTGACGTCATTGTCCGGGTCCGCGATCACCGCCACCTTGGTGACTTCAGACCCGGTTCCGGCGGTTGTGGGGACGATGACCATGGGCAGCAGCGTCTCATCCGGTGAGAGCAGGTAGGCGCCCATATGGTCGTCCACCCTGCCCCCCTTGACCATGAGGATATTAGCGACTTTCGCCGTGTCGATGACGCTGCCGCCGCCAACGGCAATAATCATGTCGCATTTTTTTTTCCGGCCCATGGCCGCGCATTTTTCAACGCTGGCGATGGTCGAATTGGGAGGAACGTCGTCAAAGGTGCACACGATATTGACGGACGTCCCGGCAAATCCATCCCTGACCTTGTCTGCAGGTCCGGTACGGGCCAACACCTCGTCGGTGACCAGCATGGCCCGGCGCTCGCCGAACCCCCGGAGGTTATCCTCGATATTTTTTAGTATGCCGACGCCGTAAACAACCTTCGTCGGCAGCGAAAACTCAAAATAATCAGGCAGCATGACTCTTCCTTTGATGATTTAGCGTGGTCGTTTTGACGGCTTCGTAAAAAGTCTCGAACCCAAGCTTGATGAACTCGTAAAAAGTCGGTTTCAGACGGCTTTGTAAAAATTCCAAGATCAAGGCTTGCGCGATTTTCGAAGAATTGAGAGTACTTAGCGTACGTGAATGTCGCCGGAAATCGCGCGTAACGCAGATATTGGACTTTTTACGAAGCCGTCAAGCTTGTCAAACTTTTCAGAACCGTAGGGGCGAATAATCATTCGCCCGCCATAAGGGCGAATAATCATTCGCCCCTACAAAGAACCCGTCGTGAATCGGGAGACAAAAGCCGACTTTTACGAGACTATCAGTTTTAGGTTTTGTTTAAAAAACGGCGTTTATATTAAAAAAAAATGTTTGTCGGATGCTTATTAGTAGCATATGGTCTTTCAAATTGCAAACCCCGGCACAGGTATTTTCCGCCGGGAAAACGAAATGCGCCTTGATGCCTCAGCGCATTTCCAGCTCCTTGACCTTTCTGTCCAGCTCGTCAACTTTTTCCGATAACTCGACAACCTGCTCCCGGGTCGCCAGGTTCATCCGTTTTAATGCGTCGGCCACCCGGCTGTCGATATTCTGAAGGATCCACGCCTTCAGGTTGCTGGTGACGGACAGCATCTCTTCCTTCAGGTTGTTCCCCTCGGCCTCGGACAGCTCCCGGTTTCGGACGAGACTGTTGATCAATTTTTCAATCTCGTCTTTTGACATCATAAAGGCGTTCTGCCACAGGGAAACGTATTTTTTCCCGTATCCGAAAAGGGTGCCCCGCCCTTTCCGCAGCATCTGCATCAAGAACCCCGGCGGAACGGCATCGGCGACATCATCATCCTTTTCCCGGGCCAGAAGCTGCATGACGATGGATGCGGTCAGATCCCTGCCGGTTTCATTGTCCACGATGGCGACCTCGGCGCCGTCCTTGATCAATTCGGACAGCTGGTCCATGGTGAGATACCGTTTGTCCGTTGTGTCATAGAGCTTCCGGTTGGCGTATTTCTTAATCCGATGCATATGCCCTCCCCTGCCTGCCATAAAACCGCCGAGCGCCCTGGCGGTAGAAAAAAATCATGATAAAAATGAAATTGCTTTTACATGGATCGTTTGTTATATAATGAATTATACGAATAAAAAATATTTTCCCCCAAGGAGGTTCGGCATAGTGACAAGACACGTCGAAATCATGTCCAATATGGACAAATTCTGGCTGCACATGGATCATCCGACCAACCTCATGATTATCACGGGGTTCCTGGCCTTTGACGAACCCCTTGATTTTGAGCGCCTCGTAAAAACTTTCGAAACACGTCTGCTTTGCTACGAACGGTTCAAAAAAAGGGTAATCCGCCCCATCAGCGGGATCGGCAATGCCACCTGGGAGCTCGACCCGAAATTCGACCTCAGGTCCCACGTTCATCGTATTGCGCTGCCCTCGCCAGGCGACAAGGAATGCCTCCAGGAGCTGATCAGCGATCTGACGGCAACGCCGCTTGATCCCACAAAGCCCCTCTGGCAGGCCCATTATATCGAAAATTACAATAACGGCGGATCCGTGCTGTTTTGCCGCATTCACCATTGTATTGCAGACGGCATCGCCCTGATCCGGCTGCTGTTGTCCATGACCGATACCGAGCCCAACGCGGCATGGTCGGATCACATCCCGGAAAAAAAGGGAGAAAAGACGTCCCTGATCAATTTCCTGGCGCCATTCGAGGGCGTGGTAAAAAAAGTAAACCGGGCCCGGAGCCAGGCAAACCGCATGGCCAGATTGTTATCCCGGGAAATCGAAACGAGCCTTTCCAACCCGGCCCATGTATTCGGACGGGCCAAAACAGCGGGTAAATTCACCATTGACGCCACATCGGTCATAAGTAAAATCCTGCTGCTGCCGGCGGACCGGAAGACCGTTTTCCGCGGCCAGCTGGGAATCCGGAAAAGCGTTTCCTGGTGCCACCCGCTCCCCCTGGGGGACATCAAGGCCATTGGCAAATACTTCGGCGCCACCATCAACGACATCCTCGTGTCCATGGTAACAGGCGCCCTGCGGCGCTACCTCCAGCAGTGCAACAACCTGGTGGGAGACCTGGATATCCGGATGGCCATGCCGGTCAACATCCGATCCCTGGATTCACCGATCGAACTCGGCAATCAGTTCAGCCTGGTCATGGTTTCGCTTCCGGTCCATATCGATGACCCGGTACTGCGCATCAGGGAAATCCAACGCCGCATAAAGGAACTCAAAGGTGCGCCGGACGCCGTTGTCGCTTACACGCTGCTCAATGCCCTGGGCTTATCCTCAACCAGCCTGGCCAAGTTCGGCGCCAATCTTCTCGCCAATAAAATGACGGGCGTAATGAGCAACGTACCCGGCCCCCAGCAGCCGCTTTATTTCGCCGGCAAGGAAGTCAAGGATATCATGTTCTGGGTGCCCCGCATCGGCGGCCTTGGCATCGGGATCAGCATCATCAGCTACAACGGCAAGGTCTCGCTGGGGATCTGCACCGATTCAGGCCTTGTGGCCGATCCGAATTCGATTTTGAGGCACTTTGAAAACGAATTCCGGATGCTTCACGGCATGTACAAGGCCGGACAGATCGACAAGGACCCGTTGGTGATCAATGACCGGTTCAAGGACACGATCAGGGCTGCCGGAACGGATGATACGAAGCAGCGGGGCGCATCGGTCCAGGCGATCCGCTGCAAGGCCGTAACCGTCAAAGGGACACAGTGCCAGAACCGTGCGGCCACGGATTCAATCTACTGCACCATCCACCTGTCCAAATACGAAACCCTTTCCGATCTGAAAGTCCCGTCCAAAACGGACGAGAAGGATCTGGAGGCATCCACCGGATAAATTTATGATTGATCCTTGGGCGAACTCTTGTCCTTGGACGGGCTTTTGTCGGACGGGCTCTTGTCCTGGGCCTTGGTGCCGGTGGCCTTGGTGTCGGTTTTTGTGGCCCCGCCCTTGGCGCCGGACTTCTTCTTCTCCATATCCGCGATCTTCTTGCTCAAGGCATCGATTTTAGCGGTTAGGTTGACGATCTGGTCCCGGTTGGCCAGGTTCATCCGATTGAGCACCTCGTTGACACGCTTGTCTATGGTTTTTGAAAACCAGCTTTCTACGTTCTCCCGATGGCGCTGAAGCTCTTTCTTGAATTTATCCGCCTCAAACTGGCTGATCTTATTGTCCTTGACCAGCCTGTTCACCAGCTTGTCGACCTCTTCTCTGGACATGGTGACCATGTTCTGCCACATGGCGGAATATTTTTTGCCGTAATCGGACAATGAATCGCCGCCTTTCTTGATGAGCTGGGCGAACATGCTGTCAGGCTGCGCTTTTGTACGGCTCTTCTTCGCAGCCGGTTTCCGGGTCGTTTTTTTTCCCCCGGGTGTCGCTCTATCCATGACATCGGCAGTAATGTCCTTGCCGGTTTTCGTCTCCACGATATTGAGTTTTTTACCAGCTTTCTGCAGCTTCAGGAGCTCGGGCTGCGTGACATATTTTTTTGCTTCGGTATCGTAGAACCGTCCATTTGCGTATTTTTTGATTGTATACATTCCGGCGATTTCCTTTTAATAGGGGTTAATAGCAGTTTTCGCCGGACGACCCGGCATTCGGGCCATCCGACGGTTTCCCAGGAGGGTCAGGCGTTGCTTTGCTTATTAAGGTTTTCAATTTTGGTGTTGAGATTTTCCATGGCCATGGTCAACTTCTCGATTTCATCCTTGCTCGGCATGTTGACCATTGACGGAAGCCCGTTCAACCGGTCGGTCACCTTCTGTTCGATGGTGTTGACCACGGGCATTTTCCGGATCATCCGTTTGCCGTTGGCAATCCCTTTTTCAATCGGCTTTGCCATGTATTTCTCGTTGTAATACTTTGCCTTTTCACGGCCTTTTTCGATGTTTGCAGCCACGTACTTTTCATTGTACTGCTTTGCCTTCTCACGCCCCTTCTCGATGGTTTTCACCACATACTTGTCATTGTAGCCCGTGATTTTTTCAGATACCGTCTCCCGGGTCTTACGAAAGGCTTCGGTCACTGATGTACGGGATTCCTTTTCAGACGCTTTTTTTGATTTTTCAGGTTTTGCCATTGAATTGCCTCCTTGTTGCATTTAAATTAATATAATTGTACTTCAAACAAAAACATGAATGATAAATGACGCATTGCGTTATGCTCGATTTATGACGCAATGCGTTATCGCTGTCAAGCATTTTTTTGGTTTTTTTTTATTGTGACTGTGTTAGAACTATTGCCTTACTGAAAATACGGTTTTTATTCATAAACTGAATACTCGAAAATATTACCCGGAACAACGCGCAATGTTTGAAGAAGAAACGCTTAAATTATCGGATCAGCCGTATTACCCGGAGGAAGAATCAATATATATTCCGGTGGTAAAAGAGCCCCTTTACCTGTTTATCAAGGAGATATGGCATTCGATCGTCAACAAGATGGTTTCCATTGAGTTTGCCAACGGGGATTACTGCTTCGACCACTCCCTGTTCGAGGTCATTGACTGCGACACAATTCAAATCGCCGCGATTTCCAGCCAGATACGTCTCGATGACATTGCACAGAAAAAAATACCCGAGGAATTCAAGCAGTTCATCAAGGCGATCAATCCATACCCATTAAACGGCAGGAGCCACACCTCCGACCTCATCCGGGAGGCGATCGTCAAGACCGGAAAAGGGGAGTCGCCGCCCATTGACTATATCAACTTGAGAGCGGACGACAAAATTCACCCGCGGATCAAGGAGCTGCTGACCGACACAATGAATTACTCGGTCTGCGTCCCCCTGTTTTATAACAACAACCCCATCGGGGTTCTCTGGGGGGTTCGCAAGGAACCCCTGAGCGAGGCGCAGCTTAAAATTCTCATCCCCCAGCTACACTCCTTTGCGAAAAGCATATCGACCATCATCTCGCTCGAAGTGACCAAAAAAAAGCCCGATATTCCGGCGATCAGACGAACCATTGAAAAAATCGACACCACCTCCCTTATCAAAAGCCTTTTATACACCCGGCAAAGAGGCCAGGACGTGCCGATCCGGACCATCTTCGGCTGGTCCATCCGCTACCGGAAAAATTTCCGGCTCGATGCAAGCTATATCATTCCTACGTCCAAGGGGTTTTCCATCAGCCTGAAGAGTTTTCTGCCGGAAGAGACCAATGATTCCGGCAAGACACTCCTGATGATTCCGGGTTTTTTCTGCAGAAGGTCCGTATTCGATCTTTTAGCACGGGAGTTGTGCTTCAGATACGGCTACAAGGTGATATCCATGGACCTCCGTGGCCGCTCAAGCCACACCATGCCCCAACGCGTGCTTTACGAGGGGTGGAGCATGGACGAATTCATAAACGACGATTTTCCGGCGGCCCTGGCCTGGATACGGACACAGTACCCTGACGACAAAATCGTGGTCTACGGGCACAGCATGGGTGGGATGGTGGCCCGGTTCTACGCAGCCGCATACGAGCAGATCCGAAAAATGAAGATGCGGATCGATCTGCCGGATCCCAACACGCACATAGCCGGCATTGTGTCCATCGCATCACCGGATTTCATCGCCTACAACGTCAAGGTCCCGGGTTATAACCTTTTAAAAATGGGTTTTTCGGCCTTTTCCAGGGTATTTTTGATGAAATACTTCGGGCTGAAACTGATCGATCAGTTTCTGACGATGACGTTGTCCGCCGTGGTCCCCACCATCAACCTGCAGAAATACTTTTCCATGTTCAACAGCATCAATTTTTCGATGCGGGAAGTCGCCTACAACCTGTCCGGCAGGATACTCACGCTGAAAGATTTCATCGGCTATCCCCAGGTCACGCCGCCCGAGATCTACCTGCTGATGGAAGATATCATATGCGAGGAATCGACCAAGGTAACCATTCAATTTCTCCGCTCGATGCTGACGGACAGGCCGATCATGTCGTTTGACGGCACCATCAACTATTATGAACTGTTAAACAGTCACTTCGCCCTGCCGCATTGCACGATTTACGGCACGCAGGATGCCATTGTCCCCCGGGAAGTGTTTCAGGAGACCCCTTACCTCAAGGCATCGAAAAAGAGCGTTATGAGGCATTATGACCAGGGGCATCTGGGCATCATGATGCACCCGGAAACGGTGCGGTCACTGGCGGAATATACCGACGAGTGGATTAAAACGCTTTAAGGCAAAAACCCGGATCTGAAAAACCAGCGGCCCCGGGCCGCCAAAAAATGTTGGGAAGTTTCTACAATGCGGAAAAATGGCTGGCTTGAACCGATGCACCCCGTAGACAGTTTCTGGTACAGCATGGACGAGTCCACCAATCTGATGGTTATTACGGCGCTAATGGAATTCAACCAACGCATCCCGTACCATCGACTGCAGACGCTCCTGGAAAAACGGCTCCTTATATACAAGCGGTTCCGACAGAAAATTGTATGGCCCGTCACCCGGCTGGGACTGCCCTTCTGGGATTACGACGCGAATTTCGACATTCAAAACCATATCATCAAGGTAGCGCTCCCCTCGCCGGGCGATAAAAAAGCGCTGGCCCGGATGATCGGCGACTTCATGATCACCCCCCTGGACAAGGAAAAACCGCTGTGGCAGGTGCATCTCATTGAAAATTACGATGACGGGACCGTCGTGTTGATTCGAATCCATCATGCCATAGCAGACGGCATCGCCATGGTACGGCTGCTTTTCTCCCTTGCCGACCTCCAACCCGCCGATAGCCCGGGCCGTTTTTTAAGAAGAAGGCCGTCTTCACCGAATATTATGGATATCCTGACGCCCGTGGAGAAAAAGCCTAAGAGCAAGCTGGAAGCTATCCAGGAAACCCTGAACCTGCTATACCGAACCGGCGAGGTTTCTGTCATGAAGTCGTTGAACCTGACGGAATTCATGCAGAAAGAACTGATGAAAACCCTGGCGCACCCGACATACATCACCCAGTTTGCAAGGCACACGGCAAGCCTCGGGCTGGAATTCGCAGCGGCGATGTTTAAGCTGGCCTTCATGGCCGAGGATAAAAAAACCTGCCTGAAAGGGCGCATCAGCACACAAAAGGGCGTTTTCTGGACCGATCCCATCAGCCTCGCCAAGGTCAAGGAAATCGGGAAATTTTACAATTGCTCGATCAACGATGTCGTTTTGGCGGCGGTAACGGGGGCGCTGCGCAATTACTGCATGGCGCGGGGCAACGACCTGTCCGACGCGGAGTCGCGTTTCGCGGTTCCGGTCAGCGTAGGGCACGGAAGCGCCAACGTCGAACTGGGCAACAAATTCAGCCTTGTTTTTCTCCAGCTGCCGCTGCACCTGGACGATCCGGTACATCGACTGCGGGAACTCCGCAAACGCATTCGCGCAACAAGGCATTCGGCCGAGGCATATGTCGGATACCAGGCATTGAAGTTTCTGGGCATTCCGCCCAAGCGCATCACAAAACGAGGCGCCGGATTCTTCTCCAAAAAACTCACCGGCGTCCTCGCCAACGTCCCCGGACCGACGGTTCCCCTGTATTTTGAAGACCTGCCGGTCCAAAACATCATGTTCTGGGTTCCCCGTATTGGCAACATGGGTCTTGGCATCAGCATTTTCAGCTACATGGAAACCGTTACCATCGGCATCGCCAGCGATTCAAGACTGGTTCACGACCCCGCGGATATCACCCGGCTTATTGATGACGAGTTCACCCAGATGCACGAAATCATGAAAAAAAACAAGCAGCTCAACATAGTGCGAAAAAAGCAGTTGAACAAAATCAATGCGGAAGTGGACTATACGGCCAACGAGAAACCCCGCTCCGGCTGAATGAGGCCGCCGGCCTCGTCAACCAACCATCCGGCGCCCATTCAACACCCCGCACCCCGAGGGCATCTCCTTTTTTTCAGCATGACAATATCCCATATCATGTTTACCATGAAAAAAGGGATTGTAATACTGGCTGTAATACCGCATTAAACAAGGAGATGCCCATGACCATTCCCGGAAACCTGCTGACAACGGCCATGGCGGTGATGCCCCACACGGATGTCGACCGGGCCCTTGAAACCGCCCTGAGCATGGACATTCCGTTCTGGCCGCAGCTCCCGCGGCTCAATTACCACGAAGACATGTACGTCCAGGCCGCGGAACACTTTCCGGGTATCCTTTTAAACATGGAGAAGCGCACGCTTCGGTTTTCCATGGAAAAATTCCTCTCCGAACTCGAAGACATCATGAATCGCTTCGATTCACCGGAAATTTTCGATATCAGCAAAACCTTTTCCGCCGTCTACCACCGGTTTCTGGATCTCGATTTGTCGGACCGGCCCGCCATACGGGGACAGCTTGAAGGCCCCATCAGCTTCGGCTTCAACGTGGCCGATGAAAACGACCGGCCGATCCTGTTTGACGATACGGTTCGCCCTTTTTTGTTCGAGTTCATGGCCAGGCGGGTCAATGTGCAGCTTGCGCGCCTGAAGGAAAAAAACGCCAACGCCTTCATGTATATTGACGAGCCCGGCCTGCAGTTCCTGTTTTCCGCCATGTCCGGCTACGGCGATATACAGGCCAAAACCGACATGGAGATGTTTTTTTCCTTGATCGACCGGCCGCGGGGCATTCATTTGTGCGGCAACCCGGACTGGGATTTTCTTTTGAACCTGGACATGGAGATCCTGTCTCTGGATCTTTATACCAATCACGACGTATTCTCCTCTTACGCCCCGGCCATAAAGCGATTCCTGGAAAAAGGCGGCGTGTTGTCCTGGGGGATCGTACCCACCAATATTGAACCCTTTGAAAAAGAATCCATGGATTCGCTGGAGGGGCTTCTGACACAATCGTGGCAGAAGCTCTGGGATAAGGGAATTGACCGGGATCTCATGCTGGACAGAAGTCTGCTTTCACCCGCAACCTGCTGCCTGGTCAACCCGGATATCGAAAAAACCGTTGAAAAAGGATTCGAAACCACCCGCAGGCTGTCCGCCCGCCTTCGCGAAAAATATATGCTCGCGTGACAGGACAATCCGATATTTTTTTTAAAAAAAATGCTGCTTTTGATCTACGTCAAGGAATTGCATGGTTCAAAGGGGTTATAAAAGCAATCAATCAGGGTGATCCTCCCTGAGCCATTATTCTTGCAACCAACGATCAAACAATGCAACAGGAGGTAACACCATGTTTTGTTTTCAATGCGAACAGACGGCAAAAGGCGAAGGCTGCACCAAGATCGGCGTTTGCGGCAAACAACCGGAAGTCGCGGAACTGCAGGATGTTCTGGTATACGCGACCAAAGGATTGGCCCAGGTGGCGAACGAAGGAAGAAAAGTCGGCGTAAGGGACCCGAACATTGACCGCTTTGCCTGCGAGGCCCTGTTTTCCACCCTGACCAATGTGGATTTCGACCCGGACCGCTTTGTCGGCCTTATCAGCCAATGCGTTGACTACCGCGAGCAGCTCAAACAAAAAGTGGCGGCGGCGGGCGGCTGGGCCGATTATACCAGCGGACCGGCCACGTTTTCGCCGGAATTAACGATTGACGCGCTTGCGGCCCAGGGTGAAAATTTCGGACCCGAAGCGGAAAAAGACAAAATCCAGCAGGATATTCTTTCCCTGAAGGAAACCCTCACCTACGGCATCAAGGGCATTAGCGCCTATGCGGATCATGCCGCAATACTGGGCAAAACCGACGACACCATATACGATTTTATTTACGAGGGGCTTGCCGCCACATTGGACGAGAACCTGGGCGTTGACGACCTGCTGGGGCTGGTGCTCAAATGCGGCGAGATCAACCTGCGCACCATGGAATTGCTGGATGCGGCCAATACCGGCACATACGGCAATCCGACCCCCACCGGGGTCCCCCTGGGCGCAAAACAAGGCAAGGCGCTGCTGGTCTCCGGCCACGATTTGAAGGATCTGGAACAGATCCTGAAGCAGACCGAGGGAAAAGGCATCAATGTCTACACCCACGGCGAGATGCTTCCCTGCCACGGCTACCCGGATCTGAAAAAATATCCGCATTTTTACGGCCACTACGGCACGGCATGGCAAAACCAGAAAGATGAGTTCGGGAAATTTCCCGGCGCCATCGTCATGACCACCAATTGCATCCAGAAACCGCAACAATCCTACCAGGACAACATTTTTACCACCGGCCTGGTGGGCTGGCCCGGCGTGACGCACATCGGGGACAAAGATTTTACGCCGGCCATTGAAAAGGCCCTTGCCCTGCCCGGGTTCGATGCGGACACCGACAAGGGCGCGGTTATGACGGGATTCGGCCACAACGCGGTTCTGGGCGTTGCGGACAAGATCATCGAGGGCGTCAAGAACAAGGACATCCGGCACTTCTTCCTTGTGGCCGGATGCGACGGCGCCAAGCCGGGCCGCAACTATTACACCGAGTTCGTGGAAAAAGTCCCCGAAGACTGTATCGTCATGACCCTGGCCTGCGGAAAATTCCGTTTTTTCGACAAGAAGCTGGGAGATATCGGCGGCATTCCGCGCCTGCTGGATATCGGGCAGTGCAACGACGCCTACTCCGCCATCAAGATCGCATCGGCGCTGGCCGAGGCGTTCAATTGCGGCGTAAACGAACTGCCGCTGTCCATGGTGCTGTCCTGGTATGAACAGAAGGCGGTCGCGATCCTCCTGACCCTGCTTTACCTGGGCATCACCGACATGCGACTCGGACCGAGTCTGCCGGCTTTTATTTCCTCCAATGTATTGAATGTCCTGGTGGACAAATTCGACATCAAGCCCATTAGTACACCGGACGAGGACCTGCAGGCCATCCTGGGATAACCGGGATAAAACCGGCCGGCCGCTATGCGGTCGGCACCATCAGCACCGGCGTTGTCGAGCATTTGAGTACCCGCTCGGCAACGCTGCCAAAATCAAAGTGGCTCTCGACCCCCCGACTGGCCATGATGACAATATCCGCCTCGATCTTATTCATAAACGCCAGGATCTCCTTTGCGGGATCGCCCACGCTGATATGGCGGAAGAAAAGGGGGCAGCTGGAAAGAAACCTTTCGCACAATTCGTCGAGCCGTTTTTCGGCGGTGTCCTTCTCCCACTGCCGCATGCGCTCGTAATCGGCTTGTGGATCGGTATCGCCGTAAGCGGCGCCGAATTCCACGTATTCTTTCAAAACATACAAGATATGAATTTCAGCCTGGTATTTTTCGGCCGTACTGGTAACATAGGGGAGCGCCCGGGCGGCATTCTCCGACAAGTCTGTAGGCCACAAGATTTTTTTTATCTCCATTGGTTGATTCCTTTTTAAATTTTTTGTGTCTTGGTCCGGTTTTTCGAAATTTTGCAAAAACAATCGAAAGAAATTAATATTGACAGCCTCGTAATAAGTCTCGAACCCAGGCTTGTGCAACTTTTCAGAACCGTAGGGGCGAATAATCATTCGCCCCTACAAACAACCCGTGGTGAATCGGGAGACAAAGCCCGACTTTTTACGACACTATCAATATTGACGGCTTCGTAATAAGTCGAGGTCAGAAGGCCTGGTAAAACGTCCAACATTATACAAAAATCAATGACAACCCGCAAGATCAAACGTATTCATTCGGAAGAATAACCATAAACGGCACGGAATTCACTTCCGATGGGGTCACCCATGCAAATGGGCGCGTCCAGGACAACGGGTGACGCCAGAAAAAAGATATATCTGCTGCCGAAAATAACCCGGGAAGAAAACATTTGAACTGGTATTTTGCCGATATTGGCACCGTGCCCTGCAAAACCGCCTGGGCGCTTCAGAACAAGATTCTGGATGCCAAAAAAGAAGACGCCGCTTTCCCGGATATTGTTTTGTTTCTTGAACACACCCCCGTGTTTACCCTGGGACGAAGCGCAAGGACTCAAAATCTCAAGGTTTCCGAATCATTTGCAGAAAAGGCGGGCATAGAGATTGCCCGGACCGACCGGGGCGGAGATATTACCTATCACGGCCCGGGGCAGATTATCGGCTACCCGGTCGTCAATCTTGGGCAAAACCGTCTCAAAGTCCTGGAATACGTTGAAAAACTTGAAGAGACAATGATCCAAACCGCCCGGGCATGGAAGATTGAAGCCGAACGAAGCCGCCTGAACCGCGGGGCGTGGGTGCACGGCAGGAAACTGGGAAGCATCGGCATCTCGGTGAAAAAAGAAATCGCCCTGCACGGTTTTGCCTTAAACGTCGACCTTTCGCTGGCACCGTATGAATGGATCAACCCGTGCGGACTGGAAAATATCACCATGACCACCATGGCCCGGGAGACAGCCCTTGATGTTCCAATCACCCGGGTGAAAGAGGAATTAATCCGGCAGATGACAGGCATTTTCAATGTCACAAAACGGGTTCTTGATGAAAATGAAATCCATCGGTTTTGGGAAGATTTATATAAGAACGGATACCGCAAATGAAAACGAACCCATTGCCGCCAAAACCACCGTGGCTCAAACGACGTCTTCCGTCCGGGCCTGTATACGAACAGGTGCGCCGGCTTTTAACCGACCGCCGGCTTCATACCGTCTGCCAGGAAGCCCGGTGCCCGAATATATGGGAATGTTTTTCAGAAACAACCGCCACATTTTTGATCCTGGGCAATCGATGCACCAGAAACTGCGGTTTTTGCGCGGTGGGCCACGGCGACCCGCCGCCGCCGGACCCCGCTGAACCCCTCCGGGTGGCGGATGCGGCCCGCCAGATGAAGCTTCAATATGCGGTTGTCACCTCGGTGACCCGCGACGATCTTGAAGACGGGGGTGCCGGCCTGTTTGCCGACACCATAAGAACGCTGCGGCAGGAACTGCCCCGTATCCGTGTCGAGGTACTGACCCCGGATTTCAAAGGGGATTTCAATGCCTTAAACACGGTCATCTCCGCAAAACCCGATGTTTTCAACCACAATATCGAAACAGTTCCCCGGCTTTATCCGTCGGCCAGGCCGCAGGCGGACTACCGAACCTCGCTGGATGTATTGAAAACCGCCCGGCGCCTCGATCCGGGCATGATCACCAAGTCCGGGATCATGGTCGGCCTGGGGGAGGAAAAACAGGAACTGGCGGAGGCGTTTCATGACCTTCTGGCCGCGGGATGCAACATATTAACCATCGGGCAGTATCTCCAGCCGGCAGCGGACAATCTCGCCGTCAACCGTTTCGTCCCGCCGGAGGAATTCCGGAAAATGAAAAACAAAGCCCTCCACATGGGCTTTGACGCGGTTGAAGCAGGGCCGTTCGTCAGAAGTTCCTTCAACGCAAACGCCCTGTTTCAGAAAGCCATTGGTTTCTGATGATCTATCCCGTCATGATCCGCATCGATTTTTTTTTGATCCGCTCGATCCAGACATACATGGCGGGTACGTAGGCCAGCGTCAAAAACGTGGATATGAAAAGCCCGGTAATGGCGACCACCGCCAGGGGGGAGAGCCGCTCGAGGCCGACGGCCAGTTCCAGCGCGATGGGGAGCATGCCGGCGATGGTTGAAAGCGCCGTCATCAGGATGGGCCGGGTCCGCATGCGGATGGCCGCTTCCACGGCTTCGAGGAGCCCGCTGCCGCTGCGACGGGCCGATTCAATGAAATCAACCAGCAATATCGTGTTATTGACAACAATCCCGGACATGAGGATCATTCCCATGTTCGCAGGCATTGAAAACGGCTGGCCCGCCAGGAGCATGCCCCACGGAATCCCTATAAAGGCCAGGGGAATGGCCGTCATAATCATCACCGGACCGGACCAGGACCGGAAGGCGATGACCAGGGCGAAATACAACAGCAGGAGCGAAAGCCCGAGCGCCCCGCCCAATCGAGAAAATGTCTCATTCATATGGATGACTTCACCCTGCCGCGTGATGGCATATCCGCCCGGCAGGTCCATATCTCCGAGTGCGTCTTCAACCTGGGCGTCAAGATAGGAAATCGGGGCTTTTTCCCGGTAGCCGATCACATTGATAACGGGCTGCAGGTTTTCGCGCGTCACGCGGGTCCGGACATGCGCCCGGCGGATATCCGCGATATCGCCCAGGTATACGGTTCCGCCGGATGTCGGCAACGCAAGCGAAGCAAGTGCAGGCGGATCCTCAATGGCATCCGGGCCCAGCCGGACCCGCACCGGATAACCGTCCTGGCCGCGCACCCTGAAATTTGCGGCCACCCTGCCGGTTGTTGCGGCATACAAGGTATCTGCCGCCTGCTGCTGTGTAATGCCGTGGCGCCGGGCGGCCTTCTCGTCGATATCGACGATGATTTCCTGCTTCGAGAAATCCCATGTCCTGGAAATGGTTTTCAGCCCTTTTATTCCGTAGAGTCCTTCTTTCACTTCGTCCGCAAGGCGGTCCAGCACCCGCGGGTCCGGACCGGATATCATGACATCCACGGGTGCGGCAATGGCGGCCAGGGGCGTGGCGCCGTACTCGTAGATATGAACCGTTTTGAATTCAGGAATCGCCTGGAAGGCCGCCTTAAGCTGTTTCTGAATTTCCCATATGGACGCATCCCGTTCAAACCGGTTGACGAAATGGATGGTCATGGTGCCTTCCTGGGGCGTGTTTTCCGATCCGAAACTGATGACGGCGGGCTCCGAACCCAGCGTCGTCGAACTCTTTTTGAAACCGGGCATTTCGCGTACGGCCGCGTGCACCGGCCAAAGGGCCGCCTCGGTCCCGGCGACGGACGTGTTGGGCCAGGTTTCAAAGGAAGCCATCACAATGCCCGTATCCATGGGCGGCATGAGATCCCGGCCGGCCGTGGGAATCTGCCGGAGGCTCACGACAAGGAGCACCAGCAGCAGGGGGAGGACGACAAAAAACGCCCTTGTGGTCCCCACCCGGAACAACTTGATCATGACACCGGCAAGGGGCGCGATGAGAAGGGTTTGTCCTTTTTCCACGAAACGTTCAAACCGGTTGGCGGCTGCGGCCGGTTTGAGCAGATACCGGGCCAGAAGCGGAATGATGGTGACCGACGAAACAAAGGAGGCGATCAGCGCCATGACCAGCACCGTGGCCAGGGGGCCCAGAATTTTGCCGGCGTATCCGCCCACGAATATGAT
>PUOB01000415.1 GCA_003551985.1 Desulfobacteraceae bacterium
CAACCTGACGGCGTCGGTTGAGTTGATCACGCCGATTGCGATGGAAAAGGAGCTTCGTTTCGCAGTCCGTGAAGGGGGCCGGACAGTGGGCGCCGGCGTTGTCAGTGAAATTCTGGAATAGGTAAAAGTGAAAGATTATGATTACGAACACCAAAATTAGAATCCGGCTGAGAGCGTACGACCATCAGCTCCTGGATCAATCGGTAAGCGATATTGTCGATACGGCAAGAAAGACCGGCGCCCGGGTGGTCGGACCGATCCCTCTTCCCACGCGCATCAATAAGCACACGGTTCTTCGTTCGCCTCACGTCAACAAGAAATCAAGAGAGCAGTTCGAAGTACGCACCCACAAAAGGCTGCTTGACATACAAGATCCGACGCAGCAGACCGTGGATGCGCTTATGAAGCTGGACCTTTCCCCCGGTGTTGATGTTGATATTAAACTGTAGATATGGCTTGGTGATGTTATGAGCAAAGGTATTCTAGGCAAAAAATTGGGAATGACCAGCCTGTTTGGCAGCAACGGGGAATATATCCCGGTGACGGTTATAGAAGCGGGTCCCTGCACGGTAACCCAGATCAAGACAACGGCCAATGACGGCTATAATGCGCTTCAGCTTGGATTTGGCGTGAAAAAGAAATCCCGGGTCAACAAGCCGGTGCAAGGCCACTTCGATAAAAGCGGCGGCGAGTGCTATGCTTATCTCCGCGAATTTAAGGTGGATAACCCGGCGGATTTCAAGCTCGGCCAACGTGTTACGCTGGACATGTTTTCCGTCGGTGACAAAATTGACGTTTCCGGCAGGAACAAGGGGCGGGGGTTTAGCGGCGTCACCAAGCGGCACGGATTCTCCCTGGGCCGGAAGACCCATGGGAGCCACAATTACAGGAAGCCGGGATCAATCGGTCAAAGCGCGTGGCCTGCAAAAGTCGCAAAGGGTAAAAAAATGCCCGGCCGATACGGAAATGTCCGTCAAACCATGCGAAATCTTGAGGTCGTTGATATCCGGCCCGAGCTGAACCTGCTTTTGGTCAAGGGAGCGGTTCCGGGACCGGCCAACGCGACGATTGAAATCAAAAAACCAAAGACTGCCGCATAATCGCCTGGCAAAACGTTTTTGGGGCAGGCGCGGGCAATACATAAAGAGGGATACAATGGCTGTCGTTGAGGTCAAAAATACAAACGGTGAGAAGGTTTCGGAAGTCGAGTTGTCCGATGAGATCTTTAATGTACCGGTTAAAAAAAGCGTTTTGCATGAAGTCGTCCGTATGCAGATGGCATCAAAGCGCAGGGGAACGGCTTCGGTGAAGAGGCGGTCCGATGTGGCCGGCTCCACCAGCAAGCTGTATCGCCAGAAAGGAACCGGAAGGGCCAGGCGGGGTGACATCAAGAGCCCGATTCTTCGCGGCGGGGGCGTCATTTTCGGCCCGGAACCCCGGTCCTATGCATTCAAGGTTCCTAAAAAGGTGAGGCGGCTGGCGCTCAAAATGGCCCTTTCCAGTAAGCTGCAGAGTCAATGCGTTATTGTGCTTGACGGATTCGCGCTTGATGAGGTAAAGACAAAGGCCGTCGCAGCAACCATAAAGCATCTCGAGCTTAAAAAACCTCTGATCGTCACCGGCGCCAGGGATGAAACCCTCGAGTTGTCATCCAGAAACATACCCGGCGTTAAAGTACTGCGGGTCGAAGGGCTGAATGTCTACGACATTTTGAACCACGAAACGCTCGTGCTTATACAGCCGTCGATCAAGCAAATCGAGGGGAGGTTTGCGGCATGAAGGATCATGAAGTCATACTCGGACCGGTCGATACGGAAAAGAGCAACGTCCAGAAGGAAGATCTCGATCAATTGACCTTCGAGGTTGCAAAAAGTGCCAACCGGGTTCAGGTCAGAAAAGCCATCGAATCTGTTTTCGATGTCAAGGTGGCATCGGTTCGCACGTTGAACGTCAAGGGAAAAACGAAACGTCGCGGCCGCATTATGGGCAAACGCAAGGATTGGAAAAAGGCGGTTGTAAAGCTTGTGCCCGGGCATCGGATCAAATTTTTTGAAGGCGTATAAGCGGGGTGGATTTAAATGGCGATTAAAAAAGTAAAACCAACATCCGATGGAAGACGCTTCCAGACGTATTCAACCTACGAGGAAGTGACCAAAACCAAGCCTGAGAAAAGTCTTACCCGGATTATTAAGAAAACCGGGGGCAGAAACGCAAACGGTCACATGACCGCAAGGCACAGGGGCGGGGGGAACAAGCGTTTTTATCGGATTATTGATTTCAAGCGCAACAAGGACGGGATTCCGGCCAAAGTGGCGTCCATTGAATATGACCCCAACCGTTCGGCCAGAATCGCCCTGCTTCATTATGCAGACGGTGAAAAACGCTACATTATAGCGCCGGTGAAGGTTTCAGTGGGGGATATGCTGATGTCCGGGCCGGATGCCGAGATCAAGCCGGGGAACTGCCTTCCCTTAAGCAAAATTCCGCTGGGGACGCATGTCCATAACATTGAGCTTCAAACGGGCCGGGGCGGACAGATGGTCAAGAGCGCCGGTGCCTTTGCGCAGCTGATGGCCAAGGAAGGGAAGTATGCCACGATAAAGCTGCCTTCCGGTGAAGTACGGCTGGTGCTGGTTGCCAACCGGGCGACGATCGGGCAGGTCGGCAACATGGATCATTCCAACATATCGCTGGGCAAGGCCGGTCGGAAACGGCATTTGGGTCGGCGTCCGCGCACAAGGGCCGTTGTTATGAATCCGGTGGACCATCCGATGGGCGGCGGCGAGGGCCGTTCTTCAGGCGGACGGCATCCATGCTCCCCTTGGGGCATGCCGGCCAAGGGATACCGCACGCGCAATCCCAATAAGCAGAGTTCACGATTGATCGTGAAAAGGCGTAAGAAGAAAAAGTAACGCAACACTACAGGAGCGATTATGCCGCGGTCGTTGAAAAAAGGGCCTTATGTGGACCCCAAGTTGTTCAAGAAAATCAATTACGCTCAGGAAACCCGGTCATCGAAAGTGATCAAGACGTGGTCCAGGCGTTCTACCATAGTCCCTGAAATGGTCGGCCTGACGGTTGCAGTCTACAACGGGAAAAAGTTCATACCGGTATTTGTTACTGAAAACATGGTCGGTCACAAGCTTGGCGAATTTTCTCCCTCCCGGACGTTCTACGGACATGCCGGCGACAAGAAATCGAAAATGAAGAAATAGTGGCCGGGCGAAAAACAGGATTTTTCGTTGAGTCACGAAATAAACCATATTGAGGAATTGCAGATATGGATGTCAAGGCATCGGGAAAATACATGCGTATATCGGCTCAGAAGGTTCGCCGGATCGTCGGGGCTGTTAAGGGCAAGCCGGTTGAGAACGGGCTCAATACACTGAAGTTCATGCCCCAGAAATCGGCTAAAATCGTTGAAAAGATTCTACGCTCTGCGGTGGCGAATGCGGATAACCGGGGGAACCTCGATGTGGACGCCCTGGTCATCAAAAATGTCATTGTCGATGAAGGCCCTACGGCAAAGCGGTTCCGGCCGCGCGCCCGGGGGCGGTCGACGCGGATTTTAAAGCGCACAAGCCACATCACGGTCATCGTCGGCGAAGGCAACGCATAGGATAAAATTAAGGAGGTTGCGGCTTGGGTCAGAAAGTCAATCCCATAGGGATGCGGTTGGGTGTCAATCGCACATGGAGTTCGCGGTGGTTTGCCGGCAAGGATTATCCGGCAAATGTTTATGAAGACCATAATATCCGCACGTTTTTGAAGAAAAAACTGAATCATGCGGGCATTTCAAAAATTGAGATCGAGCGGTCTTCAAAGAGAATTAAATTGAGGATACACGCGGCGCGCCCCGGTATCATAATCGGTAAAAAAGGCGCTGAAATCGAATCCTTGAAAAAAGAGCTCGGAAAAGTGGTTTCAGCGGAATCGATTATGGTCGACATAAACGAAGTTCGGAAACCCGAGCTCGACGCCCAGCTTGTCGCCGAAAATGTCGCCAACCAGCTTGTTCGACGCGTCGCCTTCAGGCGCGCCATTAAGCGGTGCGTCTCATCGGCGATGCGTTTCGGGGCCCAGGGCATAAAGATTATATGTGCAGGGCGTCTCGGCGGGGCGGAAATGGCCCGCACCGAATGGTACAAGGAGGGGCGGATCCCTTTGCATACGCTTCGGGCGGACATTGATTACGGCCTTGCCGAGGCGAAAACGACATACGGCACTATCGGCATAAAGGTATACATATTCAAGGGTGAAATTCTCGATGATCGTATGGCCGCCACCGCTGCTGTTGCTGAGCCGAAGTAACTTACAGGAGTAAATCATGCTGAGTCCCAAGAAGGTTAAATATAGAAAAAAACAGAAAGGCCGGATGCGGGGGAAGGCCCAGCGCGGTTCGAGCCTGAATTTTGGCGACTACGGCCTTAAGGCGGTCGAGTGCGGGACTATCACCAACCGCCAGATCGAGGCGGCCCGTATTGCCATGACACGTAAGGTAAAGCGCGGCGGCAAAATGTGGATCCGGGTTTTTCCGGACAAGCCGTATACCAAGAAGCCGGCCGAGGTGCGGATGGGTAAGGGAAAGGGTGCCCCCGAAGGGTGGGTGGCTGTTATAAAGCCCGGCCGCATTCTTTATGAGATGGAAGGTGTTCCGAGAGACCTTGCGTTTGAGGCGCTTCGCCTTGCTTCGCACAAGTTGTCCGTTAAAACCAAGGTCGTTGAAAGGAGTCAAATCTGATGAAAGCACAGGAACTCCGCAAACTGAAACCCAGTGAACTCGAAAGCAAATTTGAGGAGCTGGTGGAAGCCCATTTTAACATGCGTTTTCAGCAGAAAATCGGTCAATTGGAAAATACCAGCAGGCTCAGGCAGGTCAGCCGTGAAATCGCCCGATTGAAAACGATCCGGCGGGAAAAAGAATTAAACATCAGGTAGATCATCAAAGACGGGTTGATATGAAAAATAGACGGGGTATGAAAAGACAGCTTGTGGGCACGGTTTTGAGCAATAAAATGGACAAGACCGCGACGATCCAGGTAGAAAGGCTTATACAGCATCCTGCTTACCGCAAGTATATCCGGCGGCGGGCCCGGTTTGCGGCCCATGATGAAAGAAATGAATGCGGTATCGGGGATCGTGTCTTGATTTCCGAATCAAGGCCCTTGAGCAAAACGAAACGGTGGCAGGTAAGCCGCATTCTTGAAAAAGCGGTTTCATGATATAGGGGATATGAGAAATGATTCAATCGGAGACGAGATTGTCTGTAGCAGACAATTCGGGCGCTAAAGAGGTATACTGCATTAAGGTTCTTGGCGGTTCACGCAGGCGATATGCGAGTATCGGGGATATTATCGTGGTCAGCGTCAAGGAGGCGATTCCCAACTCCAAGGTTAAAAAAGGCGATGTTTTGAAAGCGGTTGTTGTCCGGACCAAAAAGGAGATACGGCGCCCCGATGGTTCTTATATCCGGTTTGACGACAATTCCGCCGTGCTCATCAATGCGCACAGGGAACCCATCGGCACCCGGATTTTCGGTCCCGTCGCCAGAGAGCTCAGGGCCGGCCGGTTCATGAAGATCATTTCACTGGCACCCGAAGTGTTGTAGTGCCCGATAAATATCAGTTTTATGTTATGTAAGGATATGCGGATCATGCAAAAACAGGAAAGCACACGCATTAAAAAAGAAGATAAAGTAAAGATCATTGCGGGGAAGGATCGTGGAAAAATCGGCAAAGTGATCCGCGTCGACAAAAAAAAGAACCGGTTGCTTGTCGAAAAGGCCAACATGATCAAGCGGCATGTTAAGCCTACCGCAAAAAACCCCCAGGGCGGCATAATGGAGGGGGAGGGTCCGATCCACTGGTCCAATGTCATGATCATGTGCGGCAAATGCGTCAAGCCAGCCCGCATCAGGATAAAACGGACCGATAGCGGCGAAAAGGTCCGCACCTGTTCCAAGTGCAATGAAAACCTGGATTCTTAGATTCCAAGCAGGGGATATATTACCGGAGGGGTAAGGAGTCATGTCGTTGAAAACGTATTATGAAAACGAGGTCGCACCGAAGCTTAAAGAGACCTTTGCGTACAAGAATATCCACCAGATTCCGAAAATCGAAAAGATTGTCGTGAACATGGGACTTGGTGAGGCGATCCAGAATATAAAGGTCCTTGATTCGGCCCAGGCGGAGTTAAAGATGATCACCGGCCAGGCGCCTGTGGTAACGCGCGCCAAAAAATCCATTGCGGCGTTCAAGCTTCGCGAGGGGATGCCCATCGGATGCATGGTGACGCTGCGTCAAAAGCGCATGTGGGATTTTTTTGAAAAACTGGTCAACATTACCCTGCCGCGTGTCCGGGACTTTCGCGGGATTTCAGGAAAAGCGTTTGACGGGTACGGCAATTATACACTTGGCATAAAGGAACAGATCATATTCCCGGAGATTGATTATGACAAGGTTGATGCCGTAAAAGGAATGAATATAACGATCGTCACCACTGCCAGAAATAACGCAGAGGGCAAGGAAATGCTGAAGTTGCTCGGCATGCCGTTTCGCAATTAACCCCGACAGTATTTGTCCGTTTCCGCAGTGACAAGGAGGAGAGTTTGGCAAGAAAAGCGCTTATAGCAAAAGCTTTAAAGAAACCTAAATTTAATGTCAGGCAATACAACCGCTGCCCGATATGCGGCAGAGCCAGGGGTTATTTGAGGCAATTCGGCCTGTGCCGGATATGCTTCCGTAATATGGCCTCCCAAGGTTTGCTTCCGGGTGTTACAAAATCGAGCTGGTAGAAAGCCAATTTAAAAATTACGACATCCCATTTATGATGGAGCAAGATCATGACCATAACCGATCCAATGGCGGATATGTTGACCCGCATCCGGAACGCCGGTAAAGCCAGGCACAAAAGCGTGGATATACCCGGTTCAAAGCTTAAAGTGTCGCTGGCGGCCCTTATGAAAAATGAAGGGTTCATCAAGAACTACAAGTTCATCAAAGACGATAAACAGGGCATTTTAAGGGTCTATTTAAAATACGACAAAAATGACAACCATGTCATTTACGGTATTGAAAGGGCCAGCAGTCCGGGCCGCCGCGTCTACGTTAACAGCAAGGAAATCAAGCCGGTTTTGAACGGCCTTGGTATTGCCGTTTTAACCACATCAAAGGGGTTGAAGACCGACAAGCAGTCAAGAGCGGAAAATATTGGCGGCGAAATCCTTTGCAATATCTGGTAGCAAGCAAGGAGTTGATAAAATGTCTCGCGTGGGAAAAAAACCG
>PUOB01000409.1 GCA_003551985.1 Desulfobacteraceae bacterium
AATCTCGTATTCCAAGCGTTGCCGCATCCCATCGATCCGCCTGAAATATTCTATGACCGCACCCACCGGGATTCCCGGTTCCACATGGGGATTGGTCGGAAACCCAAGTTCTTTCAACACCTCGATCGTTCGGGCATGGCTTGACGTTCCCAGGGGCTGGGCGCTGCCGACGCCGTAGATGAAAATATTAAGCGGCCTTTGGGCGGTGATTTTGGAGTCAAGCTGTCTTAAGGAGCCGGCTGAGGCGTTTCTTGGATTGGCAAACAGGGGCAGCCCTTGTGCCATGCGAACCTGGTTAAGCTCCTTGAAATCAGTGACAGTCATGTAAACTTCCCCGCGAATATCCAGGAAATCAGGAACCGGTACATCCCCGCCGGCCTGGAGCACCAGGGGAATACTGCCGATGGTTTTGATGTTCGGCGTAATCCGCTCACCGGTATACCCGTCACCCCGCGTGGCACCGGATACGAGAACCCCGTTTTCATAGACAAGCGCCACAGCCACACCGTCCACCTTCGGTTCAACGGTGTAGCGGACGTCCTCATCGGTTTTGAGTGTTCGTTTGACCCGCTGGTCAAAAGACAGGATGTCCGATTCGTTAAACCCTTTCTCCAGGCTCAGCATGGGAACGTAATGGGAGATGCTTTCAAATTTTGCCAAAGGAGGGGAGCCGACCCGACGGGTCGGGGAATCCGGCGTCGCCAGATCCGGCCACCTGGATTCGATTTCAATCAGCTCCTGCATCAGCCGGTCGTATCGGGCGTCTGAAATTTCAGGGTCGTCCAGGGCAAAATATCGCCAGTTGTGATAATGCAGGCGTTTGCGCAGCTCGGCCGCCCGTTTTTCCGCCGGGTCTCTTGTATCAAAAGCATTCATATCGCACCCTTGTCGTGAACCTTATTCCGGTCGATTTGACCCCGCCGACGGGGCGCATTGCCGGTCAAGGTGGCGGGTGATGGACAAAATCAGTTCAATCGCATTCTGTCGTGCTTTCTTGAAACTGTTGCTGCCGAAACCGGTCTGCCACGTAAAGGTGTGCAATTCATCCGAAACCGCCAAAACAGACGCGACTTCAATATTGCGATAGGCGCCCGCGGCAAACATGGCGGCGGTTTCCATTTCAACGGCCAGGGCGCCTTTTTCCTGGTAATATTCGATAATTTCAGGGGTTTCCCTGAAAACCGCGTCCGTGGTCCATACGGGCGCATTGCGGCATGTAAGCTTCAAACGCCTGCATTGATGGGTAAGCTGCGAGACCAATTGCGCCGAGGGGAATGTCTCTTCCGGCTTTTCGGGTGAAAGGGAATAATTGGGGGTGGTTCCATCCCCTGGAAACGCCGAGCTCGGGATTATAATATCGCCCACGCCGACCTCGGAACTGATGGCGCCGCACCACCCGAAAAGCAGGACTCTTTCGATGCCCCATGCCACCAGGCTTTCAAGCAGCATCACCGCATAAGGCGCCCCGATAAAAGGCCCGGCGATGCATGCCCGTGCCGGGGATTCGGGGTCGCAGTGCATACGGCTGTTTAAAAAAACGTTTGGCTTTGTGTGCGATAATTCGGCCCTTTTGACGATATCCTTCAAATCGGCCGGGCTGCTCACAAGCACAGCCGTCCGGTTGGGACAGGCGGGCCAGCCTTTGGGCTTTTCAGGCTTTATTACAGCATCGTCCGGTTTCATGACGGATCCTCATTCAAGTGGATTGGCGTGCCCCTGGAGTTCTTCCTTCACCTCATCGATTATTTCATAAAGCCATAATACATCTTCAATGGACAATCGCCCCGCTTTTGCAGGCGCTCTGTCCGTACCGTCCTTTTTCTTGAGTATCCGGGGGCCGATCTGGAGCTTGGGCTCCCCATCAGCGTAACGGTTTATGGAAACCTGAAGCCCTGTCTCTTCGCAGTGCCATTTTTTCAGCAATTGATCCTTTTCCGGGTCGTATCCGGCCATGCATTTCTCCTGGTAAGTTGTAGGTTGTAAGTTGTAGGTTGTAAGTTGTAAGTCGTAGGTTGTCGGTTATGCCGATATTTTTGAAAAATCGGCAAGCCGCGCAAACAGGTCCGCGATGCGCTTCAGAAGCGCAAGCCGGTTTCTGCGGAGCGCGGGGTCATCGGTCATCACCATGACATCGTCGAAAAACCGGTCCACGGCGCCCTTTATGCCGGCAATGGCACTGAAGGCCGCTTCCGCATCCTGTGTTTCCAAATAATCGTCCACCTGTTTTTCGATTTTGACAAAGTCATCATAGAGATTTGATTCTGCGTCGTTTTCAAAAAGAGACGGCCGCACCTCGCCGCCGCCGGTATCGGCAGGGTCGGCCTTGCGGATAATATTTACCACACGCTTGAAGGCCGCTGCAAGGGACTCGAATCCCGGCTGGGATTTCATCTTGTAAAACGCGCGGGCGCGGCTCCAGACGTCCGGGATGTTGTCCGAGGAAACCGCAAGGATGGCTGCTGCCATGTCTTTTGGGATAGACGCCTCCTCGAGCATTTGGGCCATGCGGTTTTTGAAAAAATCATGGAGCTCGACCGCCGCCTTCTCGGCAGGCTTGTCGGCGTAGCCGTCAAACAGGCGCATGCTGTGACTAATCGCATCGGACAGGAAAAAATCGAAGTCGTTTTCCCGGACGGTTTGTATCAGGCCGATTGCCTGCCGTCGCAGTGCATAAGGGTCGGAAGCACCGGTCGGCACCAGCCCCACCAGGAAACAGCCGCAAAGGGTATCGAGCTTGTCAGCAATGCCAAGCGCTCTGCCCGTCCGTGTTTCGGGCAGCGCTCCCCCGGAATGCGTCGGCCGGTAGTGCTCCGCCATGGCCTTGGCGACATCCTCGGGATAGCCTGCCTTTTCGGCATAGATGCGCCCCATTATACCTTGAAGCTTCGGAAATTCGATGACGACCTGGCTCACAAGATCCGCCTTGCATAAATGGGCGGCCGTGTCGAGGTGCGCCTTTTCGGCCTTTTCAAAACGCCCCGCTTCGGCTATAAAATCGCAAAGCCGCCGGATGCGCTCGGTCTTATCATAAACCGACCCAAGCGCCGCCTGGAAAACAACGGATTTCAGTTTTTCAGCCATCTGCTCAAGGGGTATGTTGAGGTCCGTGTTGTAAAAAAACCGGGCATCTGCCAGGCGCGCCGCAAGTACACGTTCATATCCGGAAACGACTACCCGCATATCCCTTGCCCGGTTGTTGCTCACCGCCACGAAATGCGGCATCATGCCGCCGGCGCCGTCCACAACGGCAAAATACCGCTGATGCTCCCGCATGGCGGTGACAAGGACTTCAGGGGGTAGCGCCAGAAATTTCCGGTCAAACGTGCCGAGCACCACTTCCGGGAATTCAACCAGGTTGCAGACGGTGTCGCTGAGTTCATCGTCGTCCACGATGCGCCCGCCGGTCTCTGCGACCGCCTGATGCATTTTTTCGGTCATACACCGCTTCCTCTGACCAATATCGGCTATCACGAAGGCGGCGTTGAGCTTCTCAAGATACTCGTCGGGACGGGCCAACTTGATTCTGCCGGGGGATAAAAACCGGTGCCCGAAGGTGTTCCGACCGCTTTTGACGTCTCCAAGAGAAAACGACACAACGCGGCTCCCGTATAGGGCCGCGATGGAATGGATCGGTCGGGCGAATGCAATATGCAGATTTTTCCAGCGCATTGTCCGGGGAAAAGGAATGGAAAGAATCATTTCGGGCAATATTTCTTTTAACAGGTTTACCGTGCTTTTCCCTTTTTCCGTTTTACGGATGCACAGGTATCTCCCTTTTTCGGTTTCCTTTATTTCCAGACGGCTTACGCCAACGCCGGCTTTCTCCGCAAATTTCCGGGCTGCCACTGTGGGCTGTCCGTTTTCATCATAAGCGACCCGCTCCGGCGGTCCGGCCATTTCAGTGGCAACGGATGCCTGGCGCCCCGACACGCCGTCCACCAGGATGGCAAGCCGGCGCGGCGTACCGCAAATGGCGGCGGCACCATAATCGATTCTCTCTTTGGCCAACCTTTCAAGCAGCATGGCCCTGAAGGCGTTCAAGGCCGGCTCGATATATCCGGAAGGAATTTCCTCCGTACCAATTTCAATTAACAATTGTTCCATGATCGATTCACACCCTTGACAGTTTAATTCGTAGCACGGTTCAGCATCGGATGCCCCATCGCTTCGCGCTGTTCGATGTACTGATGCGCGCAAAGGCGCGCAAGGTCCCTTATCCTGGCGATGTATCCGGTCCTCTGGGTAACGCTGATGGCCCCGCGGGCATCCAGCATATTGAACAGGTGGGAGCATTTCAGGCAGCATTCATACGCCGGCAGAACAAGTCCGGCATCCGTGTTTTTCATTGCCTCGGCCTCAAACTTGTTGAAACAGTCGAGCAGCACGTCAATATCGGCAACCTCGAAATTATACCGGGACTGCTCGACTTCCTGCTGGTGATGGACATCCCCGTAAGTAAGGCAGGCGTTCCATTTTATATCGAAAACACTGTCGACCTGCTGCAGATACATGCATATTCGTTCAAGACCGTAGGTCAATTCAACGGGGACGGGATCCACCTCGATAGAGCCGGCCATCTGGAAATACGTGAACTGGCTGATTTCCATCCCGTCGAGCCACACTTCCCACCCCAGCCCCGATGCACCAAGCGTCGGCGATTCCCAGTCGTCCTCCACGAACCGTATGTCATGGTCCATGGGCTCAACGCCCAAAGCCTTGAGGCTCTTGAGAAACTGGTCCTGAATATCGCCGGGCGACGGTTTGATGATCACCTGGAACTGGTAATAGTGCTGGAGCCGGTAGGGATTATCCCCGTACCGGCCGTCCGTGGGGCGCCGTGACGGCTGGACATATGCGACATGCCACGGCTCCGGCCCCAGCGACCGCAAAAGGGTTGCCGGATGAAACGTGCCGGCGCCCACCTCCATATCATAGGGCTGAACAAGCACACATCCCTTGCGGGCCCAGAACCGCTGCAAGTTGAGGATCACATCCTGGAAATACATCGAATCATTCCTTGGTTCTATTGGTTATAGATCACAAACCCCCTCCATATCAACCCCTGCCCCCAACAGGCAGGCATTGTCGGTGCGCTTTAAAATAGCCGCCCAACTGTCTTTAAGCGTTGCAATGCGTTCCGGCGTCCCGAACGCCCAGACGCAGCCGCCGCCCCCCGCGCCGGTAAAACGGGCGCCGCAATGGTTTTCACGGGCAGCCGCAGCCAATGCTTCTCCCGTCGAATCAAGCACATGGGGGGTCATTTCGCTGCGGATGCCGGTTTCCCGGTTCATCCAGGAAACCGCACCTGAAACATCCTTTTTTGCAAACGCGCGGATAAAACCCTTTGTGCAACCGACGATTTCGACCCATTGACGCCGGCACGTGCCATCGAGAAAATTTTTTATCCAGGTGTCGTTGACGTCCCTGGAATCATGCTGAACGCCGCAATACGCCACAAGCATCCGGTCATTGAGCCATCCAGTTTCCTCCGGGTTCAGGAGGCTTTTTTTCGAAAACCATCGCTTTTTGCCGCTCCCCTTCCAATACCATGCATTGACCCCGCCGTATGCGGCCGCCATCTGGTCCTGGCACCCGCATGCCGTCCCGGCAACGCCCTGTTCGATAGCATGGGCAAGTACGGGTATTTTTTCAAAAGCGATGCCGCTGCGGCCGGATTCGGTCAGCAAGCGGTTGAATGCGGCAATGACGGCCACCGCGGCAGCGGACGAACCGCCAAGAGCGCTTTTCGGCGGAGACGACGAGTTGATTTCGATTTGAATGCCGTGGATCCTGAAATACGCTGCAATCGCAAATACAAGCCCCATGGGGTGGTCGAACGGCATCTGGTCCATGGGAAATTCAGCGGGCGAAAACCCCGCGGAAGAAACGCTGACCCAACCAGGCGCATAAGAAGAAATCCGGACAGCGGTGCGCATATTTACAGCGATATTGAACGTGGCCGGTTCAAGATAGGACAGGGGATAATAGAATACGCCAATATCGAGTGTCCCCCCGAGATCCAGCCGGCAAGGGGCTGATGCGGCAACCGGTTTTTCCGCCAGGACGCTTAAAATGTCATCATCCATACCGCCTCAATTCTTTTAAAACGTTAAGACTCCTGGGCGCCCGGCCCAGGTGATAGGGTACAAACGCTTCCATAATACGCTGTGCCTCGGCCAGCGACCGGCCGTTGAACCGCAGCCGCATTGCCGCATCCATACCATAGACCAAACTCCATGAAAGGAGTTTGGCGGTTCCTTTTGAAATCGGCATGTGGAACCGGTTTTTTCCGGCGGTACATCCATCGCATACAATGCCGCCCTTTGCAAGATCAAAGACCACGGGATTGGAGGGTATCTCGTTCAGTGGCAGGGCGCATGCAACGCAGGATGCGAGGTGCGGGGCAAAACCTGCCAGCCCTAAAAAACGCATCTGAAAAAGGATGCTCATAAAGTGAGGGGAGGCCGCGTGCCTGTCCAGCGCATCAAGGCTGTAGTCAAGCAGTTCGTAGATATCCGGCTGCGGCTTGAACGCCTCCACCCACCCGTGGATCAATTCAGCCCAGTAGCTCGCATACGCCGTTTCGATCAGGGCCCCCCGAATACCGCTGCATGGCGAACGCATCGACGCTTCCTGGAGTACCGGCATGCCGTTGTTCCGGCTTGTCCAGCAAACAATATCGAGTTTGGCGAATGGTTCGATCAGCCCGGAGAATCGTTTGCGGCTTTTTTTGGCATTTTTAGCAATGACGGAAATCCTGCCGCGTTTAAGCGAAAGAAACGATATAATGAGGTCATAATCCCCGAAATCGGTGCGCTTGAGCAAAATCGCCGGTGAAGAAAAACACAGCATCTATTGTTTTCCTGTCTGCGTCCTTCCGAGTACAACATTGACAGGTTGTCCCGGGCCGACATCGAGCGCCACCGGCCGGCCGTTGACGGACAGGTCGACCCCGGCGGCGTCACTGATGCGGAGGTTAAACCGCTCGGATGCCTCAAGAAACATTTCATCCTTGGGGTTCAGCGTATAATGGCCATTATCGGCGCCGTCGACGCGTATATCAATGCTGGTTTCCGAAATTGCGACGATCTTTAAATGCAAACGGCCGTTTACCCTGTATGCCGTGTCTTGATTGTTTTCAACGGCGCGGTTGACGTCATGGCCGACAAAAATGAAATCGACGATCCCGTCGGCCTCCCGGACGGCTGAGGACTGCCGCAAATCACTTGCCGGATGGTTGAACCGGTCATACGCCGTTATTGAAACGATCATGACCA
>PUOB01000252.1 GCA_003551985.1 Desulfobacteraceae bacterium
TACCCTATGCATATGCCCGACAAAGACGCGCTGGTCAAATGGCTGGCCGACGCAAAAGAAAAATACACGCCCGATGAACTGCCCCGGTTTATTGCCGAAAACAAAGAACGGATCGAGGAATACATTGCCCATATCGACGGCAATAAGCGCCGTTACAGGATAATCGACCGGATCTTCTCACTTTTCGCCCGCATGGCCGCGGCTGCCGATCGTATATCGATCCGGGTTCAGATGTTCCTCCTGAAAATTCCCGGCTTAAAAAGACGGGTCCTGAACTTTCGGAGCTGGAAAAATCACCTGAATTTCCAGGAGTTGATCGCGTTTGTAAAGGCGAAGTGCTATTCCCTGCGTAAGGCGCCGCATAATGAAAAGGCTATCCAGGCCATGGAAGACCTCATGGCCTTTGCCGCATCCCATGGACTGGATCCAAGCAAGCAATTCCCAGAGATCCGGCGGCAGTTGACGGAAAAGAAAAACCAGATGCTGCAGCACAAGTTCTTCCGGGAATTTTCCAAAAGCCGGCTCGAGCAATTGCTGGCCATCCCCTTTTCCTTTAACCGGTGCATTTTTCCGGTATTGCCCGATAAGGCTTTCTGGCACAAGTTCTTTGAATACCAGGAGCGAAAACAAGTTATCGATATTATACTGGTTTCCAGAAACGGGGAGCGCGTATCCTTACGTTACGGAGACCCCGAAGACATCCGTTCATCCGAAGTGGCCCGCATCCTGCGGCGGATTTCAGCCATCAAGGCCGCCGGCCGCCGGATCTTTTTCATCGGCCATCACGAGGGTTACCTGGGGCCGTACTTTGTCCGCAGCTCGCTCAGGAAGCTGGGGTTCGACAACCTGGCCAAAAACTGCAACACCATTGTGGGCCCCCGGATGTTCTCCAACCTGGTATTGAGAAACGGCGCGGCAAACGTCGGCAACCTGTTCGTGACCCTGCCTTCCCAGAAAACAACAGCGATCCGGACCGATGGCCTGGCCGCCGCATTGCAGCTGACTGCCCGGAAAACCCGGTGCCTTATCAAATTGCCGGATTCGGGCCTGAAGCTGATTGAAACCCTGGATTATGATAGTTTCATGGCATCCGTGGTCCATGGAAACACCGATACCTGCCGGCGGCACACGACCTTGACGAAACCGGAAAAGGCCGCAGAACTCAAAGCGTTTCTGGATGCGGAAAACTATGGCGATGTCATGAGTGATTTTTCCCCCCAGGATTATGACCTGTTCAAAAACATCATGCGGGAGTGCTTCCTGCTCTTTCCGGAAGGATCGCGGTCGCATACCGGCCCGAACGGTGAAGTGATCATGAAGCATGTCAATCCCAAGTACATGTCGGCTTACATGCGGCCCGGCGATTATATCGCCCCGGTCAACCTGGTAGGGGGCTCCGACCTTGCCCGGGGATGGCGCCTGCGTCCGGCCCGGCTGGGGATATCGCTCGACGAACCCTTTGAGGTCACCAACGAAATGATCGAGAATTACATGGTGGAAGGCCTGAATGTCATGCGAAAAATCGCGGCCTTACCCAATATCAAGCCCGTCCGCTTTGAGCAGAAGTCATAATTGACAGTCTCGTAAAAAGTCGCTTTTGGACGGCAAAGTAAAAAGCTCAAGATCAAGGCGCGCGAAATCTCGAAGAATTGAGAGTACTTACTCGTACGTGAAATTCTGAGAGATGACGCGCAACGCAGATATTGGGCTTTTTACGAAGCCGTCATAATTTGCCTTTGATGCTCAGGCCAATACTTCGCCCCGCGCGGCTTGCATAATCCTCTTCCCCCTTGTGGGATTCAAAAATGTTGCCCACATGGACCGATGCGGTCATCCGGGCGGTCAGCGCCCGCCACAAGCGCAGGTCGACGATTCGGTGGGCGTCCATTTTGTTCTCATTGTCGACGTCCCTGTACTGGCTGCCGATGGCGGTAAAATCGATTTCAATGCCCGTTATTCCGGTTTGTGTGATATAGCCGGGGACAATGCTTGCCGTAAATTCAGGTACATAGGGAAGGTCATGGCCGCTGTCCCGGTCTTTCGCGCGGGTCCACGCACCGCTGCCGCGCAGGGTGAAGCCGGTTCGGGACCCGCTTCGAAATGACAGCTCGATTCCTTCGATGCGGGCCTTGTCGACGTTTCTGTAGCTGATGATGGGTTTCTCCGCGTCGCCGATCGACTCTTCTTCGCCGGTGTCAAAGCGAACGACCTTGTCTTTGATATCCGTTCGGAAACCGCCCAGCCGGGCCCGAAAATTGCCGTCGGGAAATTCACGCTCAACGCTAAGGTTGTAGTTGACTGCCTTCTCCGGAGACAGGTCCGGGTTGGATCGAAAGAAGAAATCGTCGTGGCGGTACATGTCGTCATAGTATAACTGGCGAATCGTGGGCGATTTGAATGCGCGCCCCACGGACATGCGCCAGGTGGTTTCATCGTTTGGATGTATTGCCGCCGACAGTTTGGGGTTGAACTCGTCGCCGAAAGTGTCGTGGTCCTCGTAGCGAATGCCGGGCACAAGCGTTACCAGGCCATCCCTCAGAAACATTTCATCCTGAAGGAAGACGGCATAGGTGTCGATGTCGCGGTCCACCCGGATCTCGCTGTCCAGGGCGCCGTCGTCATTGAAATTGTGGACCATGTAATCCATGCTTTGGCGCTGGGCCTCGGCCCCTATGGTAAAATTCCGGTAATGGCCGTGCCAGGTATAGACGCTTTCCACCTGGTTATAGCCGATGTCTCCGAAGCGGTAGCCATGGGCAAATCCCGGGTATCCCTGGACGAATTCCTGGTTGACGACGTAACCGGAGATCGTCCATGTCTGCGACAGGTCTTCATATCGCATTACCGAATGAATTCGGGATTCATCAATTTCCCGGTCGTAGCGCTCGGTCGTTACGTCCCGGGTCGTCTCCCCTCTCGATCGGGAGAAATCCCCGCCGAGCGAGACAGACAGGTTATCGTTAAAATCGGTATTCCACCGGGTCATGACCGATTCCCGCGTGGTGTTCCGGGGCGATTGCCCGGCCCCTTCGTCGGTTTCCCTTGAAAGGTGCACCAGGAGGCCCGACGACTGCAGGAGCGGCGAGCCGAACGATGCATATTCCCGGTGTCTGCGGCGTGTTGAATCCTCAACGGTGCGTCCTTTCCGGGGCATGACGTCATAAATGCCGAAATCCAAACCAACGGCGCCTTCCGCCATGTCCGGGACCCTGCGCGTGATAATATTGATGACCCCGGCCATGGCGTCCGCGCCGTAAAGCGCAGAGCTGGCCCCTTTAACAATTTCGACGCGCTCAATCATGGCCAGGGGAACCTGGTTGAGGCTGACGCCGTAGTCCCCGTGCGCTCCGAGACCGCCGTGGACGCGCTGGCCATTGACAAGCACCAGTCCGTAGCCTTCGTTGAGCTGCAGCCCCCGCATCGTGAGGGGCAGGTTGTCCGCTGACATGGTGTCGTCGAGGTTGGTGGCGGACAATCCCGGAACACCGCGCAGCAGCTGCGGCAGATTCCCGGCGGATGAGCGTTCGATTTCCTCCCTGGATATCAGCACCGTATCGACCGGGACATCCGCCAGGGGTTGCATCGATCGGGTACCCGTAACCACCATCTCGTCGTAGTGCGTCTTTTGGTCCGACCTGGCGGTTCCTTGCGGAGCGGTCCCGCAAAATGCGGAATGGGCACTGAACAATAAAAATAAAACCATAAGCCAACAAAGACTTCCCTTGGTGAATCGACTCCCGGGTTTAGACATGCGCGTACCTTTCTTTGTTCCTTGTAAAAAGTTGAAATAAAAAAAGCCACGAAGGCGACTTTAATTATAAAGTGCAAGCCTTCGTGGCTTTTTGGAAACTTTTAATCGTTTGCTGGTGTGCATGCGCCCTTGCGCCGTCCCCCATTGGGGCGCCAACCGTCTGGATTCCAAGCGGGGGTGGTTTGCGGCTTCTGCCGCCGATTATTATCGACTAACAGTCAATATCAGCGACCCGGCGGCGGGTCAATCTTTTTTTTTCGGTAAAATATCGTTCGCACGGCAAAGGCAAAGCCTTTGGCGATCCAGGGAAATGCGGCCAGAACGGCAAAGGATGCGATAAGGGGAATGGAAAATATGTCGTCCACGGATTCTATTGAGGCAAGCTGGGTACCGGCATTCACGTAGACGATCGTCCCGGGAAGCATCGCTATCTGGGTGACGATATAAAACGTCCGCGTTTTGATCGGGGTAAGCGCCATGGCCAGGTTGACGAGGAAATAAGGTAAAACAGGGACAAGCCGCAGCGTCAGAAGATAGAGCCAGCCCTCCCGTTCGATTTCGCTGTTAATCATCCGGAGGCTGAATCTGAATTGATTCTGGACGTAATCCCTGAAAAGATACCGTGCCGAGAGAAACGCGAGGGTGCCGCCGATGGAGCTTGCGAAAGAGGCGGTGATGGTGCCTGTTACATGCCCGAAAATGGCGCCTGCCACAAGCGACATGACGATAATAGCCGGCAGGGAGATTGCCGCCATGGCGATATATGCCGCGACGTATAGGGTTACCGCAATGACGGGGTATTCGCTGTAAAAGGCGGAAAGCATGTCCTGGTAGACTTTGAGGCTCTGAAGGGTGAGGAACCGGTACAGTTCAAATTTCAAAAAAGCAGCGATGGCCAGAATAAACAGGCAGACGATGGCAATTTTATAGTATGTCTGTCTTTTGGGCCATGACATTGAATGACTCTCCGAAATTATTGAAACTATCATGTTTAACGGCTTCGTGAAAAGTCCGTTTCAGACGACTTTGTAAAACGGCCAGGATGAAGGCGTACGCTCTATTCTTCAAAAATCGCGCGTAACGCAGATATTGGACTTTTACGAAGTCGTCAATAACTGTTTGATTGACATGCAAACCATACTTATAATAAGTGTTTATTCTTTTAATGTATTATCGGATTTTTTTTTCGCAAATCATCAACCAAGGAGACTGAAATGGCTCAACACCCGGAAGTCATGATTTATACGCTCAGCACTTGTGGTCATTGCAAGCAGACAAAGAAGCTGCTCAAAGAATACGAAATCGAATATGACGCTGTCGATGTCGATCTGCTTGGCGCCGAGGAGCGGGCTCCCGTGCTGGAGGAAGTCAAGAAGATCAACCCCAAATGTTCATTTCCGACCATCAAAGTTGGTGATGCCGTCATTGTAGGGCATAAGGAAGATGAGATCAAGGAGGCTTTGGGCGTATCATGAAAATCGAGGAGCTCTATGAAAAGCTGAAAAAAGTCCAGGAGCCGAAGGGGTATTATTTTAACCGGGACAAGGCGCTTGTTTTCGATTTGCTGGAAGGCCTGCTTACCAATAAAGACCGGCTCGGTTACATGGCATGCCCCTGCCGGCTGTCATCCGGCGATTACGAATCCGACAAGGATATTATCTGCCCGTGCGTATACCGCGAGCCTGATGTCAAGGAGTACGGAAGCTGCTATTGCAGCCTATATGTTCTAAAGCAGTGGAACGAAGGCGCCATTCCCCATGAGGTAGTGCCGGAGCGGCGGCCGCCTGAGATGATTAAATAGTGCGCGTTATCAGGCATTTTAGAAGGGAATGCAACAGATGAATGACCTTGCCCCTGTAACACATACGGCCGATATCGGGGATGTTTCGATCCGCTACCTTGCCTGGGGGGATTCGGGGCCGACCGTGCTGCTGATGCATGCCACGGGTTTTCTGCCCTATTTGTGGCACCCCATTGCCAGGTCGCTTGCAGCGGATTACCGCGTCATTGCGCCGTATTTTTGTTCGCATCGGCCGGCGGACCCGGAAGACGGGGGGTTGAGCTGGCGGCAGTTGGCCGAGGATATCACCGGATTCTGCAAGCGACTGGGTGTTGAAAATCCCTTCGTGGTGGGTCATTCCATGGGCGGTGCGGTGTTGACCATCGCAGGCGGCGAATTCGGCCTGTCATTTTCCAGGATGCTATTGATTGAGCCGATTTTTCTGCCGGAAGCGTTTTACGGGATCCGGATAAGCGTTAATGACCACCCCCTTGCCCGGAAATCGATCAAGCGAAGAAATTACTGGGACAACCAGGAGGCCGTCCAGGATTACCTGTCGGCCAGGTCTTTTTTCAAGTCCTGGGACAGGGAAATGCTCGCGCTGTACGAATCCCATGCCATTGTTCCGGCGGATTCCGGGGGCTTTGAGCTTGCCTGTCATCCCCGGCATGAAGCCTCGCTTTTCATGGGATCAATGGCCAGAAACCCCTGGCCGCTGATGCCGGAAATCGATTGCCCCGTGCTCATTTTAGAGGGGGAAACGTCTGAAAACAGGGGCGTGATCGATCTGGAAAAGGCGGCGGCAACCTTTCCATGGGGTAAGTACATGCTCGTCGATGGCGCCGGGCACTTGATACCCATGGAAAAACCGGCCGAAGTGCTGACCATTGCAAGGCGGTTTTTTAACGGCCACCTGGATGAGGCAGCATAGTTTGCTTCGCCCGGCGGAAAGGAATTGTAATCGCCAAATCAGGAGGTAAGATAAGAATGTCACACAATGCAAACTGGGTCTACATGACGGCAAAGGACAGGGAAGAAGCGGTGATGATCGGCGAGAAGCTGGTCGAATCCAGCCTTGCGGCATGCATCAACATTTTCGGCAATATCGATGCGATCTTCATGTGGGAAGGCAAGATCGAGCACGATACCGAAGTTGCCTTTATCGCCAAGACGACGGCTGCAAGGATGCCGGAACTGGTCGAGACGGTAAAGGCGTTGCACAGCTATGACGAGCCCTGCATCATCAGCCTGCCGATTTCAAACGGTAGCACTGATTTTCTCGACTGGATTTCCGAGACCGTCGGTCCATAGGCGATTGATTGAATCGGGTGATGCCTTCCGATTCACGACGGGAATGTTTGCAGGGGCGAAAACCCAGCGATAAAGAACGGACCGTAAAGAACGGAGCGTAAAAATGGAAGAGTCATCCCCAGGCGTATTGATTATGGGCGGCGGCGTGTCCGGCATGGCCGCGGCGCAGCTTCTCGGTGATTATGATGTATCGGTGCACGTGGTTGAAAAGCGGGACCGGCTTGGCGGGCATGCCGCCATGTGGGCCTGCATGGCGACCGAGGCCTGCGTCAACTGCGGCGCATGCCTGAGCTTTGAAATGGCGGCGGACGTCTCAAGCCGGCCAAACATCACAGAGCACCTTTCAACCGTTGTTTCAAGGGTAAATCCAACCGAAGACGGCTTTGACGTGGCGCTGGATAATGGCCGGACGCTCAAGGTTCA
>PUOB01000038.1 GCA_003551985.1 Desulfobacteraceae bacterium
CCTTGATACCCTTTACTTCCGCTTGCATATAAACCTCCTTACTTGCTTGCTTGAAGTTTGACGGGTTCGTCAAGTATGCTTGCAAAACTGCCGCATACTGTTAATTCTTAACAATAAATAACAATTTCAAGTCACGCAAATCAACCGCAAGGCGACCTCAAGCAACACGTAAAACACAAAGGAGCTGATCCGAAACCTCCCCGAAGGGCAGTAAAAAAAGATCTTTTACTACTCACTGCACAGGTCAAAATCGGTATAAAACGGATTTTGTTTTTTTTTACAGTGAGTTGTATCTATGCTCAATTATAGTATCTGTTATTAAAATTGTACAGTTTTATCTTGACTCCGGATATACGACTTGCTAACGGCTACTGTTATCGGCAGTGGTGCTTTTTGGCATGGATTGACAAACCGCGGAAGGAGGCGGCTTATGGCGAAGCGTGAACAATGGGGTACCCGGACCGGCTTCATTCTGGCCGCAGTTGGATCTGCGATAGGCCTTGGAAACATATGGCGGTTTCCATACATGGCGTATGACAACGGCGGGGGCGCTTTTTTGATCCCCTATTTTTTCGCCCTGCTCACGGCCGGCATACCCATCATCATCCTTGAGTTCGGAATCGGGCATAAATACAAGGGGTCCGCGCCGCTGACCTTTTTTAAAATCTTCCGAAAATGGGAATGGCTGGGCTGGTGGCAGGTATTCGTATCTTTCGTGATCTCGATATACTATGTGGTGGTCATCGCATGGGCTTTAAACTATGCCCTGCTGGCCCTGAACCTTGGATGGGGGGACAACCCCGGAAGCTTCTTCTTCGCGGATTTCCTGCAGCTAAGCGACGGCCCCATGGAACTCGGCGGCATTGTCTGGCCGATCTTTCTGGCAGCATTGGCCATGTGGTTCGTGGTTTGGATCGTTCTTTTCAGCGGGGTCAGGCGCGGCATTGAAGTGGCCAACAAAATATTCATGCCGCTGCTTTTCTTTCTCCTGCTGATCATGCTGGTGCGTGCGGTCACCCTGGAGGGCGCGGCAGAAGGGATCAGCTACCTTTTCCAGCCCGATTTCAGCGCCATTTGGGATTACTCGGTCTGGACGGCAGCCTACGGACAGATCTTTTTTACCCTAAGCATCTGCTTTGCCATTATGATCACTTATTCCAGCTATCTGCCGGAAGATGCGGACATCAACAACAACGCTATGATCACCGCTTTCATCAATTGCGGTTTCAGCATGCTGGCCGGCATCATGGTCTTTGGCGTACTCGGTTACATGGCCTTTCAACAAGGCGTCGCACTCGATGAAGTGGTCGCCGCCGGCGTCGGGCTGGCCTTTGTGACCATCCCCGAGGCCATTAACCTGCTGCCTGCGGCCAAATTCTTCGGATTTTTATTCTTTCTGTGCCTGGTGTTTGCCGGTATGAGCTCCATGATTTCCATCAGCGAAGCGGTCTGTTCCGGCCTCATGGACAAGTTCGACTGGCCGAGAAAAGGCACGGCAAGCGTCCTTTGTTTGGTCGGATTTGTTTTGAGCCTGATCTTCATGACCAACGGCGGGCTGTTCGTGCTTGACATCGTGGACCACTTTATCAACAACTTCGGCATTGTCCTTGCCGGCCTGGTCCAGGTTGTCCTGCTTTCCTGGTTCTTCAAGCTCGACAGTATACGCCAGCACACCAACGCCCAATCGGATTTCGCCATCGGCAAATGGTGGAATTTCTGCCTCAAGGTGATTACGCCCATCGTATTGGGCTACATGGCCATCGCCAACCTGATTGGCGATATACGGGTTAATTATGAAGGATATGAAAGCAGCGCTCTGCTGCTGTTCGGCTGGATCGTGGTGGTTGCCGTGCTTCTGCTTGGATTTGCGATGCAGTCCTTGAAGAGCAGCTGGACGGATCAAACGTGACGACTTCGTAAAAAAGTCCAATATCTGCGTTATGCGCAATTTTCGAAGAATATCAAGTACTCCTAAGTACGCTCAATTCTTCAAAAATTGCGCAAGCCTTGATCTTGAACTTTTTACAAAGTCGTCTGATCACGACTTTTTACGAGCTCATAAAACTTGATGGCTTCGTAAAAGTGCAATATCTGCGTTGCAATTTCCATACGCGGCGGATGAAACATTGCTGCAACGAAACATTGCTGCAACAAGGAAGATGGGACACAAAAAAAGGAGCGATACAATGACCGGTGGTGCGATACTCATGATGATATTCGGCCTGGCAATAACCTGGGGCGGAGCGGCTGTTTGCATTCACAAGGCGTTCAAGGCCCGCGGTTTATAACCGCCCAATCCCTTCACAGTCTCCGGTTTTCTTGCCTGCCGATTCACGCCGTGAATTCGTCGGGCACGGATTTCAATGTTTACATGAAAGGAGGCGCCGGATTATGAGCAAACGAGACATTCATGGCGTGATAATCGAAGTTGCCCAGGGAGATATTGCGAAGCAGCCCGATATGGATGCCATTATCAACGCGGCCAATGCCGAACTCCGGATGGGGGGCGGCGTGGCCGGCGCCATCCACAAAGCCGCAGGCCCGGAACTCAGTGCGGAATGCCGGCCGCTCGCGCCTATCCGTCCGGGCGAGGCGGTTATCACAGGTGCGCACAACCTGCCCAACCGGCACGTGATCCATTGCCTGGGACCGGTCTACGGGCGGGACAATCCTTCTGGTCAGCTACTGGCAGACTGCTACCGCAACGCGCTCCGCCGGGCTGAAGAAAACAACATTTCATCCGTCGGCTTTCCCGCCATATCCACGGGCGCTTTCGGCTATCCCCTGGAAGCTGCCGCCCGGATTGCCCTGGGCACGGTCATGGAGGAAGCGCCGAAGCTCTCTTCGGTTAACCGCGTCCGCTTTATCCTGTTTAGCGAATCCGACCAAAAGGTGTTCGCGCAAATCCTGGACGAAACCGGCTGATCTTTTTTCAGTTAGTGTCCATCCAGAGATGAGAAAAATGGTTGGCTCATGACGGTATAAAATCCGGCTGCCTGACTTCCTCCATGACAATGGCTTCCTCCAGGCAGACGGCAGCGCACTGTCCGCACCCCAGGCATTTCTCCGCTGTCACGGCGACACCTTCCTCCTCGACCGTCATGGCCCCGAACCAGCAGCGATCTTCGCAATCGCCGCAGGCCGTACACAACTTTTCGTCAATAACGGGCCGGAAGCGGCTGGGGTCGCACAAAGGCAGACCGTCTGAGATAAGCAGTGTGAATGCCTGGCAGCAGCATCCGCAACAGTTGCAGATAAAATGTCCGATCCCCGACTTGTTCATGGTAACGTGGACCAGGCCGGCATTTCGTGCCTGGTTTATGATTGCGCCGGCTTCCTCTTTGGAAACCTCTCGGCCCGAGCCCCGATCGATGGTATAATCCGCTCCCCGGTCGACCTGGATACAAACGTCTACGGGGCCGTCGCACTGCTTCATGGTGGTGCGGCACGTACACCGGGTTACGGCCAATCGCTGCGCGTTCTCGATTATATTGTTCACGTTTTCGGGGGCCAGGACCTGCGAGTTTCCCGCATCCACGCTTTGCTCCACCGGAATGACCCGGGTAAAGGGGCGCGGCAGGATATCGGTGATCACCCGGGCCAACTGGGGCCATTCCTCTTCCATATATCTGCGCCAGAGTTCGTAAAATGCCCCGGGCGCTTCCGGCCAGACAATCGTGGCATCGTGAAACTGGGCGAGATGCGCCGGCGGCCGCCAGGTCGTCACGCCATCCCGGACCTTTTTAAAGGTCAGGCCCTTTCTAAACATGTCCCGGAGGTCGTTTTCGATCTCTTCTTTGCTCCGGTTCGTCTTTTGGGCCATATCTTCCGCGGTACCCGGCAGGCTCAAAAGAAGTTCCGCCTGTTCGTCGGATATCATGGATTTCAGAATCTCGGGTATCCACTTCGAGTCCTGGTGCATCATTTTTTCAGCGAATTGCTGATACGGTGTGCCCGCTGACATATTGCCCTCCTTTGGGATTATCCTGCCTCAAGCTGGTCTTTCAGCTGCCGCTTCAACACTTTACCGGCTGCAGAAACCGGCACCGTTTCGACAAAAATCACTTCCCGCAGTTTCTTGTAGGCCGCAACCCGCTCGTTGACATGGGCGATGAGTTCATCCGCCGATGCCTGCATGTCATTTTTTAACTGGACAAAGGCCACCGGGATTTCACCACCGGCGGCGTCGGGCTTGCCGATCACCGCGCACATTTCCACCGCCGGATGATCATAGATAACTTCCTCAATCTCCCGGGGGTAGACATTGTAGCCCTTGTAGATGATCATATCCTTTTTCCGGTCCGTGATATAAAAATAGCCGTCCTCGTCTTCACGGCCGATATCGCCGCTTTGCAGCCAGCCGTCTTTGATCACTTCCGCCGTGGCCTCCGGCCGCTGCCAGTAGCCGGCCATGACCTGTGGACCGCGGATACAGATTTCGCCTTCGCTGCCCGGGGGAAGATCCTCGCCGGTGACAACGTCCACAACCTTGAGTTCGGTATCGGCCACCGGCAGACCTACCGATCCGAAGCGGGTCAACGCTCGTATGGGCGGATTGGCGGTGGCGCCCATGGCACACTCGGTCATGCCATAGGCTTCAATCACCACGCTGCTGGAAAAGGACTTCCGCATGGCGTCAAGCACCGACCTGGGAAGCGGCCCCGCCCCTGAAGCGATGAGCTTGACGCCCGAGAGGTCGTATTGCTCAAATTCGGGCATGTTGACCAAAGGGACGTACAGCTGGGGCGCGCCGCCCAGGGAAGTGGCGGAAAACTTGTTCACGGCCTCGATATACTCCTTGGGATCGAAACGTGGAAACACCACCATGGTCGCTCCGCTGGAGACCATGTTGTTTAAGTACCCGACGGTGCCCATGGCGTGAAACCAGGGCACCACCACCAGTGCGGTTTCCCGGTCCCGCTGCAAGGGGCGGTCCCTGTCCGGATCCACCCCTTCGGGATAAACCGGCTCGGGTCGGTTATTTTTCATTTCAATCTGGGCCCCGGAGAACCAGCATCCGAACTGGATGGTATTGCAGGCCACGTTGCGATGGGTCAGCATGACCCCTTTTGACACGCCGGTGGTCCCCCCGGTATAGGCCAGGTGGGCCAGGTCTTTGTAGACATCGATGTCGACTTCCGGCGGTTCGTTTGGATGCGCCTTGATGAGTTCGCACATGTCCAGGGTATCGGGCACCGGCAGTTTGCCCAGAGGCTTGACAGGCAAAATGACCGCGTTGTAGCAGTCGGCGATGCTGGTGGAGATCACCCGCTTCACCGGTGTGTCGGGTATGACGGACTGGATCCCCGGATAGAGCAAATCAAGTGAGATAAGGGTTTCTGCGCCGGAATCGTTCAGCTGGTAGCTCACCTCCCGGGGGGAGAGCAGCGGGTTTAAGGGCGTGAACACGGCGCCGATTTTCAAGACGGCGTAATAGGCGATGGCAAACTGGGGCATGTTCGGCAAGTGGATGGCGACCCGCCCGCCCTTTTCAACCCCCTGGGCGTGCAGGGCAGAAGCGAAATAGTGCACGAGCGTTTTGAATTCCAGATAGGTCAGCACCATGCCGCCGAAATGAATCGCGATGCGGTTGGGGACCCGCTCGGCCGTATCCTCCAGAAAATAATGGACCGGCCGGTCCGGGTAATTGAGGTTTTTCGGCCATTGCTCCGGCCAGCACTTGAAATTTTTAACCATCCTCTCCCTCCTTTTGATCTTCCGGGTTGGGGGCGGGCCAGCCCCTTCCATGATGCAAACAGGCATTCATCCATGGTGGAACAAAGGCGGAACAAAAGTGGAACAAAAGAACGGATAATATAAGATCTGCTGTTAACCGCGATGTTTTGTACCTGCACCCTGCGTCGACCGTCGCTGCTTATTTCTGGACTGCGGTTTTTTCGCGGCGGTTTTTGCTTTTTTCGGACGTACAGGCTCGGGCATTATGAGCCAGTCCTCTTCGGGATAGATGCAGTCGATCTTGCGCTCGATCAATTCCTCGATGGCCGGCAGGTAGAAGGCGTCCTCTTCGTCCGCAAAGCTTATGGCGGTTCCCAAGGCCCCGGCCCGGCCGGTTCGCCCGATACGGTGTATGTAATCCTCCGGGTCATGGGGAAGCGTGAAGTTAACCACGTGGTCCATCCCCTCGATATGAATCCCCCGGGCAGCCACATCGGTGGCGACCAGAACGCGGATCTTTCCCGCCTTGAACCGGTTTAGCCGATCGATGCGTTTTTTCTGGGGGATGTCGCCGGACAACTCCCGGCATTCGATCCCGTAGCGGGTCAACCGTTCAGCCAGGCGAACTACCTGGTTTTTCTGGTTGCAGAAGATGATCAGCCGGTGCAGGTCTTCCCGGGCGATGATATTGTAGAGCAGGGCGAATTTTTCATTTTCCGTGACGATATAGACGATCTGGTCCACCGAGTCCACGGCGACCTGTTCCGGATCGATTTCAACGGTTGCCGGATTATTGGTCCAGCTTGCGGCCAGGCGGGTGATCGCCTCGGTAAGGGTCGCGGAAAAAAGCATGGTCTGGCGCTTGTCCTTGTGGGGGGTGCTGTGGATGATCTTGCGGACATCGGGGATGAACCCCATGTCCAGCATCCGGTCGGCTTCATCCAAAATCAGCATCTCGACCCGGTCCAGAAACAAGTCCCGGCGCTGCTTGAAATCGAGCAGCCGCCCGGGGGTAGCCACAATAATATCCACCGGTTTTCCGGAGAGCTGCGCCTTTTGCTTCTTGTAATCCATGCCGCCGAAAACCGATACCAGGGTGACATCGCAATACCGGGTGAGCTCCCGGGCTTCCGCGCTGATCTGCAAGACCAGCTCCCGCGTCGGGGCGATGATCAAAACCCTTGGCGTACCGGATTTTCGGGTTCCCTGGAGGGGATTGTTGAGCATCCGGGTAATCACGGTAATCAAAAATGCGGCGGTCTTGCCGGTGCCGGTCTGGGCCCGTCCGAAGGCATCCCGGCCGGTGAGGGCCGCAGGCAAAATTTCTGCCTGGATCGGGGTGCAGTAGGTAAAACCAAGGCCCTGTATGGCTCGCATGACGGCATCTGGCAGGTCAAAATCGTGAAAGCGGATTTTTGTTTCATGGGGGGGAACTTTAAATTGGGAGAGCCGCCAGTTGTCTGCCTCGCTGTCGGTATGGGTCGTTTTTTCTGATCTGTCGGTTTTTTTCATTATCCATCGCTATGCTAAAATGTTTATCGGGGCCGGAATTCCAGGCCCGTGGTTTCAA
>PUOB01000214.1 GCA_003551985.1 Desulfobacteraceae bacterium
AAAACCGTCAATTTGTAACCGAACAATTACGACGGCTTCGTAAAAAGTCCAGTATCTGCGTTATGCGCGATTTCCGAAGAACATCACGTACACCTAAGTACGCTCAATTCTTCAAAAATCGCGCAAGCCTTGATCTTGAACTTTTTTCAAAGCCGTCTGAAACCGACTTTTTACGAGACTATCAAGTTTGACGACTTCGTAAAAAGTCTCGAATCAGAACCGTAGGGGCGAATAATCATTCGCCCGCCATAAGGGCGAATGATTATTCGCCCCTACAAAGAACCCGTCGTGAATCGGGAGACAAAAGCCGACTTTTAACGACGCCATCAAGCTTGTGTATCGGTTTTGCGCCAATTATTCAAGGCCCATTGCAACGGCGCATATTTTTGCCTGCAGGGGTCATGGACGCCAAACCATCGAAAGCACCAGGACCAGGGCCACAATGGCAGTCAATACACCCGCCCATATACGCAGAAATGGTTCCCGCCCGGCCATCCATGCAGCAACTTTCTCCATGGTTGTCAACGGCTTCTGCCGGGAGTGGACCGTGTGCATTATTTCAGGGCTCAAAAGGGCTTGGACAGCGGCCCCCAGTTTCCCGCCGGCGCTTAAAAATCTCCGCGCGCACAGAACGTAGAGCGCCCACAGATCGCCGGCGGGAAGCCGTTCCGACACCGATGCAAGCGTTTCGACCAGGGGCATTGACCGGACGGCCCAGTAAACGCCGACCGCTGCCAACGCACCGACGGCACCCGGCCACAACAGGCCGGGCAATTCGCCAGGGGGCGGGAGCGCCGGAAGGATTTCCGGCATGGACAACCACCAGGGCGCACTTGAAGCCAGAAAAACAGACCCCATCCAGGCAACCACCATGCTCAGGGGCGCCGGGGCGGCGCTTGTCCGGCCTGCAACCCGTCTCCATGCATGATACTGGAGGTAAAGCGTGCGTATCATCAGCAGCGCGGTCCCCACCGCGGCCAGGCTCAGGAGGAGCACCAAAAACGTTTGGTCGTTTTCATACAGAACCGATTTCATGGACCACTTGACGGCAAGGCCGGTGCCGGCCAACCCCGCCAGGGAAAGCGCCGGCAAAACAAGCGCCGCCCACAACAACCAGCCCGGCAGATGCACGGGCCGGTCGGTCATGGCCGTGCCCATAAACAAAGCCCCCTTGTTCAACCCGTGGTGAACGATAAAAAACACCAGAACCGTTGCTGTAGCGCCCCACAAGTCGGGTTTTGCCGCCGCAAGGCCGAAAAGGGACGCAATCATCCCCATCTGGCTGACACTTGAATACGCCAGCACAACCTTGGGATCCCGCTGAACAGCGCCATAAACCGCTGCGCCGAATGCGCCGGCAAGGCCTGCAACCAGGGCGGTATACCCCAGGACGGGCAGGGACGCAAGGCCCACCGGCAACGTATGCCACCAACCGATCAGCCCGGCCTTGATCATCGCCCCGGAAAGCACGGCGCTTGCCGGTGTTGGGGCAACCGGGTGGGCCAGGGGGAGCCACACGTGAAGGCCCGCGAGCCCGGCCTTGACTGCAAACCCGAGCCACAGCAAAAAACGGACGGCCACCGGCGCATGGGGCTCCGCCAGGTATTCCCGCAACCCCGAAAGCATAAGCGTCTGTGCGCTGCCGGCACCCCAGAGCAGGCCGCCCAGGATCAACCCCTCCCCGATTACAGCCATGATTATATACGCACCGGCCCCTTTTCTAGCCTTGATGCTTTCCGCGTGTATCACCAGGACATACGCGGAAAAGGTCATAACCGCGAAACCGGTGTAAAAACCGACGATGTCCGTGGCGATGACAAGCAGGATGTTGCCTGCAAGGGCGATGGGCCATATGACGGCGTAGCGAAACAACCGCCAGGCGGCATGCCCTGCCTGGCGGACGCCGGCCGGCGCTTTTCCGGTAAGGTAGCCGTGGCCGTATACGCCTGCGGTCAGCCAGAGCAGCGCCGTAAAGCCTAAAATCGTGCGGCGCATGCCGGCCGCCTCCCATACGCTTCCCATCATCAGCCAGGAAAACCCGGCTTGCCCGTCACCAACGACCAGGGCATGGACAAGCGCCGGCAACGGCGCGCTGATCCAAAAAACGGCAAACCACGGGTAATGCCATACCCGGACGAAATTCCAGCGCGGATGGAAAAAGTAGGCGCAAGCCGTTGCGGCGGAAACAATCAACGGCCAGGCGACGACGGCGATCAACAGCGCCTTTGTTATCATCTCCGGCGTCATGGCAGATATTCCCCCAATGCAAGCCACTCGGCCCAAAAAACCGGACTAAACGGCATGCCGGCCAGCAGGCCGGCGCCGAGGCTGAAAGCCGCCGTAGCGACCGGCGGCCACAAAAGCCAGGCACTGGTTTCCAGCCGCCCGATGTCCTGCTCACAGGGCCACTCTCCCACATGCGCCTTGAACCAGATACGATAAACCATGGGCAGAAAATAGGCGGCATTCAGCATGCTGCTGGCCACCAGCACCAGGATCACCCATGACATGCCCGATCCGACGGCACCCGTGCCCAAATACCACTTGCTGACAAAACCGGCCATGGGCGGCACCCCGATCATGCCCATGGCGGCCACGGTAAAGGCAATACTGGTAACGGGCATCCGCCGGCCTGCGCCGTCAAGCTCATCGATATCATGGACACCCAACGTTTCGGCATAATTGCCGGCACAAAAAAACAGGGTCACTTTCATCAACCCCTGGTGGATGAGATGGGCCAGCCCGGCAATGGCGCCCATCGGGTGAAACATCGACACACCCAGCAGGATGTAGGATATCTGGCTGACGGTCGAAAACGCCAGGCGGCGTTTTATTTCCGCCTGGGAAAGGGCCCGGATCGAACCGTACAGGATCGTTATTGCCGCTGCAATGGTCAGGGCGGCTGAAAGCCCCAGCGAAAAAGACAATTCCATGCCGTACACATCGTAAACCACCCGTATAATGCCGAAAGCGCCTGCCTTGACCACGGCGACCGCATGGAGCAGGGCGCTGACGGGTGCCGGCGCCACCATTGCGGAAGGGAGCCAGCCATGCAGCGGCACAATCGCAGCCTTGACGCCCAGACCGGCAATCAAAAGAACAAAAACAATCACCAGGTACGGATGCATGGCGGGATCCATGCCGGCCAGGTACCGGTAATCCCCAAACGCCACCTCCCCTGCCAGGGTATGCAATGCCACAATGCCCAGCAAAAGAACCACCCCCCCGGTCAGGGTGTATTGAAGGTATCGCTTGCCCGCGGCCAGCACCTTGTCCGTCCCCCGGTGCACAACGAGCGGATACGTCGAAAGCGTCAGCAGTTCGTAGAACAATACAAAGGTAAACAGGTTGCCGGCAAAAGCGATCCCCAGCGTGCTGGCCACGCACAGGCTGAAAAAACCAAAAAACCGGCTGCGGTTTGGGGAGTCCTCAAGGTATCCCACGGCATATATGGTGGTAAACAGCCAGAGCAGGGATGACAGTCCGGCAAACATCACCCCCAGCGCATCGGCCCGAAGAATAAAATCCACCCCTGAAATGACCGTAAAGCGCATTTCATAGGCTACGCCCAGGTAAACGCCAAAGACCATGCCGGCAACCAGGGCCATCTTTAGCAAGGCCGCGGCCAGGTTGATGGCGGTGCGCGTCGCCCGGCGCTCTTCGGGCAGAAGAAAAATCACCGGTGCGGCCAGAAGCGATGTAAACAGCACAAACAGGGGCATCCATGTATTTATTGCCGTCATGGTCCACCCCCGACCGGTGTGATCAGCATGAGCGGCCACTTTGCAAACAACCCCAGGAAAACGGCCGCCAGGGCAAGGAGAAAGGCGACCAGTTCCTTTTTCAAGGGAAGGTGCCCATAGATATCCGTTTCCTTCCCCGCAGCCAGGGCGTGTTTAAATATCCTGAAAATATAGGCCGCACCCAGAAGCGTGCCCGCCGACAATACAACAACCCATTGCCACTGGCCGGACAGCATTGCGCTGTGCAACAGGAGCCATTTGGCCGTAAAACCGCCTGACAGGGGCAGGCCGATGATGTTGATTGCGGCAAGACCGAAAACCAGCAGGGAAAACGGCAGATAGTTATCCACGCCGGAGAGGCCTTCAAGGTCCCCGCGGCCCATCGCCAGCACCAGGTTGCCGACCGACAGGAACATGGCCGCTTTGGCAAAGGCATGGGAAATAAAATGCAGCCACGTCCCCTGCCAGGCGAGCTGTGCCGCCTGCTCCCCTGTGCCCGCCATCAGGGGAAACACCAATAGCAGATAACCCAGCTGCGCCATTGTGGAATATGCGACAATTTGTTTGACCTCCTGCTTGCGCAGGGCCATCAGTCCGCCCCAGACGACCGCGACGGTACCGGCCAACCCGATCAGCTGTGCGGCTGCAATCGCCTGGGGCATAAGGGTCATCCACAGCTTCACAAAAACGAAAAAAGACCCCTTTACAACCAGGGCCGCATGAATGGCGCTAACCGGCGCCCATGCATGGGAATGGGCGCTCGGGAGCCATGCATGCAGGGGAAAAACAGCGGCTTTGAGCATCAATCCGGCGCTCATCAGGGCCATGGCGATGAAATGAATCGTTCCCGGCGTTGCCGCCCGGGCCAGGCCCGCCAGGTCGATATGCCCATAAATACCGTAATATATGCCCGCACCCAAAAGGTAGCACAAGGAACCCAGGAGCATCAGAAAGAGATAGCGCAGCCCGGCGGTAACCGCTTCCGCCCGTTCCGGAAGCACCATCATTGCGGCGGCGCTCAGGCCAAGCATCTCCAGCGCCAGGTAGGTGCTCAGCAGGTCGGCCGATATCCATAGCAGAAGAAGACCGCTCCAGAGGATCGCAAGGAAAGGCCAGAAAAACCGTTCCCGGGCAAGGGTTTTGGTCTGACGGAAGCGATGAAGCTGAAAATAGCTCAGGGAATAGACGGCGCATGCGGATATGACCAGGGTGGTTACGGCCGCCAGCACCACGGCCAGGCCGTCGATCCTGAGCATCATGCCGGCGGGAAGCCGTGCGGCGGCCAGATCGATTACCAGGGGGCCTTCCAGATGGACATACGCGCCCAGGGCAAACACGACGGCGATCTGTATGCCCAGCGGCAAGGCGATTGCACGGAAACGCGCAGGCGTCCTGAAAAACGCGAATACCCCCCACAACAGCAATATGGCAAACGGCAGGGCCGAAAGCACCTTGAAATCAGCAAGCATCCGTCTCTACGCCTCCCGAAGCCTGCGGTTCGCCTGTGACAGGGCTGCGTCCGATGAGAATCACCACCATCAGGCTGGCGAAGAATGCAACCAGAAGGCCGCTTGTGACCATTACAAAGGGCACATCCATCGCAAAAGCGCGTTTTTTGGCAAAACATACGATCAACAGGAACACGCCGCTGCCGAGCATGTTGAAGGCGAACACCCGGCGCAGCAAGTGGCGCTGGTAAGACAAGGCGAAAAACCCGGCGCCTGCGACGGGAATGCCGGATACAGCATACCATGTGTATTCGGACCCGGCGGCGCCCTGAAAAAAATAAAAGACAGCTGCACCGGAAAAACCCATGAAAATGACGGTTCCGGTCAGCGACAGGATAAGACCGGCGGACCGGGATTCAAGCCGCCAGGGAACGATGGTGTCCGGCCCCGGAAAGCCCGGGAGAAGACGCAGGGCATGCCACAGCACAAACCCGGTCATAAGGGCCCCGATGCATACCTCCACCGCTCCCAGCAGCGGAAGCGCCAATCGGAACCAGACCACAGCCATGAGTATGCAGAAAACAAAAAAAAGCATCACGGCCCGCCGCAAATCCCGCATCACGATTACGGTAATTGCGGAAAAAGCGACCAATGCCGCAATCAAACCATCCGGCAGCAGCGCCTCCACCATAAATCGCTCCCTGTATTATTCCGGCATTTTCAATAAAACACTGCATTTATTGTAATACCGGATATAAATCTGTCAATTTGACCTTCCGCACGACTTAGGGGGAGGGGGAAGTTGCAAGTTGTAGGTTGTAAGTTGTAAGTTGTAGGGCATAGGATGTGCTGACGAAGGAAGCGCATCACTGTCATGTGGCAGGGGACAGGCCAGCGGTTGCTGTCTTTTACGGCGGAGGAATCAACGACCATGTGTATTTCTGGTGGAACCAGTGCCGCTGCGGCAGCCTGGCGTTTCTGCGAACCGCCGTTGCCAGTGCTTGCCAGTCAATCCCATCGTGTTTTTCAAGCACGATTTCATAGAATTCTTCCATGGACCACGCCATAAACGGTTCGGGATCAAACCTGCGATTGAGGTAGTGCACCTCGTAGTGCAGGTGCGGGGCAGTGGATACGCCCGTGCTGCCGACAAGGCCGATTATATCGCCTTTTTGGACGAATCCGCCCCGTTCGACGATAATTTCATCCAGGTGCGCATAGAGGGTTGCAAATCCGTAATTGTGTGTCAGTTTGACCATTTTACCCAACCCGCTTCCGCGATGATTGGCCGCCAATTCCACAACACCGTCGGCCGTCGCGTAAACCGGCGCGCCCCGTGGTGACCGCAGATCCGCGCCGCGGTGAAAGTTGTTCCTGCCGGTTACCGGATGGACCCGCTTTCCAAAACCGCTCGTGATATCGCGCGATTCAACGGGATACCCGCTTGGGATGGAATCGAGCATTAATCTTTTTTCCATGGCACTCAGGCCGGCTTCGTGGATACGCGCATTGATCGGTTTCTCAGGTTCAGGCGCGAGGCCGAGAAGAACCTCTATGTGGGTCAGTTCCTCACCAAGAACGTCAAGCGCTTGCGTCTTTTCCGAAACGGTTGTGGCCAGCGCTTCTTTTTCCTGCATCAATGCTGCTTTTTCCTGTCGAACGGTTTCGTGCTTTACCTCCAAATCATTCACTCTGCCGGCAAACCTCTGTACAAAGACCAGGCTGACGACGGTTGCCAGTATCAATATTGCCATTACGGCGGCAACGACGGGCCTTGCGTTTGCCTGCACGAAACCAAGAAGACGGTTTGATCCGGAATAAACGGGCTCAGTATCAGTACAACGATCACTCATGGCAGCCTTTTTTTGACAAATTGTCGGCCGGATTCTCAAGGGCCAGGATTGACGACTTCGTAAAAAGTCCAATATCTGCGTTACGCGCGATTTCCGAAGAAAATCACGTACGCTAAGTACGCTCATTTCTTC
>PUOB01000167.1 GCA_003551985.1 Desulfobacteraceae bacterium
ACATCAAAGGGGTTGAAGACCGACAAGCAGTCAAGAGCGGAAAATATTGGCGGCGAAATCCTTTGCAATATCTGGTAGCAAGCAAGGAGTTGATAAAATGTCTCGCGTGGGAAAAAAACCGGTTCCAAAAGATCCGAAAACGACCAAAGTGACGTTTACCGACAGGGTTCTTACGGTCGAGGGACCCAAGGGAACGCTGAGCCGGACCATTCACCCGGACGTCGATCTCAATATTGAAGACGACCGGATTCTTTTGACCGTCCGGCGCAACGATAAAAAAACCAAGGCCCATTGGGGAACGGCCCGGGCACTGGTCGCAAACATGGTAACAGGGGTAAGCCAGGGGTTTGAGCGGGTCCTTGAAATCAACGGCATCGGGTATCGTGCCGAAGTAAAGGGCAACAATGTTGATTTGAATTTAGGGTTTTCCCATCCGATCAGCTTTGAATTGCCGGAGGGCATATCCGCCCAGGTCGAAAGAAATACCATTCGCCTGTCCGGAATAGACAAGGAAAAACTTGGTTTTGCAGCCTCCTCGATTCGCAACTTCCGGCCGCCCGAACCGTATAAGGGTAAAGGCGTCAAGTATGCCGAAGAGTATGTTGTCCGAAAAGCCGGAAAAACAGGCAAGTAATGATTTAAGAGCAATTTTCAAATTTCAATTATCAGGGGTCATACATCATGGGAGCCATGGATACCAAAAAAGCCATGCGGCTTAAACGTAAAAAACGGATACGGAAGAAGATGTCCGGCACCCTGGCGCGTCCGCGCCTGACAGTTTTCAGGAGCGCCAGGCACATATATGCACAGATCATCGATGATATCCGGGGGCAGACCATAATATCCGCTTCTACCATGGAAAAACCGATTCGTGAGGGGGAAAAAGCTGAAAACAAGGTCTCTTCAGCTGTCCATATCGGTAAAGTCATTGCACAGCGTGCAATGGACAAGGGCATTACGACGGTTGTCTTCGATCGAAACGGGTATAAATATCACGGCCGGGTCAAGGCCGTATCCGATGGCGCACGCGAAACCGGGTTGAATTTTTAAATCAATTTAAGGAGGCGATCTTTTGTACAAGAAGGAAACAGACGAAAACTTGTTTATCGACAAGGTCGTTCATATCAGCAGGGTCGCAAAGGTCGTAAAAGGCGGGCGCCGGTTTTCATTCAGCGCCATGGTTGTTGTCGGCGACGGCGAGGGAAAAGTCGGCTACGGCCTGGGCAAGGCCCATGAGGTGCCGGAGGCCATTCGGAAAGGCGTCGAGAAAGCCAAAAAGTCCATGATCGAGGTTCCCCTGGTAGAGGGGACGATACCATACGAGATTAAGGGAAAATTCGGCGCCGGCGCTGTATTTTTGAAACCGGCCGGAAAAGGTACCGGCGTCATCGCCGGCGGGGCCGTCCGTTCGGTTCTCGAAGCGGTCGGCGTTCGCAATATTCTTACGAAGTGCCTCGGGTCCCACAACCCCCACAACGTGGTCAAGGCGACCATAAAGGGGCTTCAGCAGCTGCAAAGCAGGGAGCAGGTCGCGGCCAAGCGGGGCATTGCAGTAGAAGATTTATAAATATAAGAATGCAAGGAATAAATGCTATGGCTTCCCGATTGAAAGTCACCCTGGTAAAAAGCATGGTCGGCCGGCCGGAAAAACACCGGCAAGTGCTGAGGGGCATGGGGCTTACCCGGATGAATAAAACGGTTGAACTGGAAGATACGCCTGCTATTCGCGGAATGGCGAACAAGGTGTCCCACCTGGTTCGCGTGGAGGAGACAATATGAGATTGCACGATCTGACACCGGAAAAAGGCTCGAAGTCGTCCCGGAAACGTGTCGGGCGCGGCGTGGGTTCCGGATGGGGGAAAACCGCCGGCAGGGGGAGCAAGGGGCAGAACAGCCGCTCAGGCGGCGGCGTCCGGCCCGGTTACGAAGGCGGCCAGATGCCGCTGCAGCGCCGTCTCCCGAAGCGTGGCTTTTATAATATTTTCAAGAAGAAATACAGCATTGTCAACGTAAGAGACCTGAATCGCTTTGAGGGTGGCACAACCGTTGACCCGGCCGCACTTGTGGCAGCGGGTGTCATCAAGAGTACGCGCAACCCGGTCAAGCTTCTTGGGCAGGGCGAGATTAATGTTTCCCTTGAAATCAAATTAAATGCGGTAACTGAATCGGCACGAAGCAAAATCGAAGGTGCCGGTGGCAAGGTAGAGGTCGCATAATATGGCAGTTTCCGGCGCCGGTGTTCAAAACATCCTTAAAATTCCAGAGCTAAAGAGGCGAATATTAGTTACGCTGGCATTGCTTTCGGTTTACCGAATCGGCGTGCATATTCCGACGCCGGGGATTGACGGCGATTCTCTTGCCGCCTTTTTCGCCATGCATCAGGATACGATTTTCGGTATTTTTGACATGTTTTCCGGCGGCGCCCTGGAGCGTTTATCGGTCTTCGCCCTGGGTATCATGCCGTATATCAGCGCCTCGATTATCCTTCAGCTTTTGAAGGTTGTAATACCGCATCTGGAGCGGCTCTCAAAGGAGGGTGAGGAAGGGCGGAAGAAAATCACCCAGTACACCCGCTACGGTACGATCCTGCTCAGTCTGATCCAGGGCTTCGGCATTTCGGTGGGGCTTGAGGGCATGACATCGCCTGAAGGCGTTGCCATTGTCAATGATCCGGGCTGGGCCTTCCGGTTGATGACCATGATCACGCTGACGGCCGGTACGGCATTCATCATGTGGCTCGGTGAGCAGATCACTGAATTCGGGATCGGCAACGGCATTTCATTGATTATTTTTGCCGGCATCGTCGCCCGCCTGCCCGCCGCCATCGGAAATACGGTCCAGATGATGAGTGCAGGGGAAATGGCGGTTATCGGAACCATTCTCCTGGTGGTGTTCATGCTGTCGGTCATCGCTTTCATTATATTCATGGAGCAGGCGCAGCGGCGCATTCCAGTCCAATATGCCAAGCGGGTGGTCGGCCGGCGCATGTACGGGGGGCAGAGCACCCACCTGCCGCTTAAAATCAATACGGCGGGCGTTATCCCTGCGATATTCGCGTCGTCCTTGATCATGTTTCCGGCGACCATCGCCAGTTTTTACGAGGATATTCCGGTCATGCAGTACGTTTCGGCGGCCCTGCAGCCCGGGGCTTTCATCTACGAAGCGATGTTTGTCGCATTTATCGTGTTTTTCTGCTTTTTCTATACGGCGATTGTCTTCAACCCGTCCGATGTCGCAGAGAACATGAAAAAGCATGGCGGGTATATACCCGGTATAAGGCCCGGCAGGCGCACCGCCGACTATATCGATCGGGTGCTGACCCGCATTACCCTGGCCGGCGCCCTTTACGTTTCAGCCGTCTGCGTGCTGCCGTCCATATTGATGACACAGTTCAACGTGCCGTTTTACTTCGGCGGGACCGCCCTTTTGATCACGGTCGGCGTGTCGATTCACACGGTGCAGCAGATTCAATCGCATTTGATCACGCGTAATTATGAAGGGTTTTTGACCTCATCACCCGGGAAACGCAAGAAATAAGAGACGTTTTTCGTGAATTTCGACAGGGAGAGTTGAATGTCCAAGGAGGAGGCGATCAAGGTTCAGGGCAAGGTTCTTGAAACGTTGCCAAACGCCATGTTCAAGGTTGAGCTTGAAAACAAGCATCAGATATTGGCCCATCTGTCGGGAAAAATGCGGATGCATTTCATAAAAATTTTGCCCGGCGATTCCGTCACTGTTGAACTGTCTCCGTATGATTTGACCCGCGGCCGGATCACGTACCGGTCGAAATAGCATCGGAATGGTGACGCATATCCGGTTGGTGTCTTATAGAAAAAGGGAGTTGAGATGAAAGTTAGATCGTCCGTCAAGAAAATTTGCCGCAACTGCAAAATCATCAAGCGCTATGGTACGGTGCGGGTGATTTGTATCAATAAACGCCATAAACAGCGGCAAGGCTAACAAGGAGGCATGACCATTGGCAAGAATTTCAGGAGTTGATCTACCCAAGGGCAAACATATTGTCGTCGGGCTGACTTATATTTATGGGATCGGTCATTCAACGTCTAAACAGATATTATCAAGGCTGGGTGTTGAAGAAAGAACCCGGACGGACGATCTGTCCGAAACCGAGATCAATGAAATCCGCAAGGCCATCGACAACGATCTCAAGGTGGAAGGCGAACTTCGTTCCGAGGTATCCATGAACATCAAGCGGTTAATGGATCTTGGGTGTTACCGGGGGCTTCGCCACCGTAGAGGTTTGCCGGCCCGCGGACAGCGGACCAGCACAAATGCCCGTACCCGGAAAGGGCCGCGGCGGACGGCTGTCAAGAAAAAGGGCGGCGCAAAGAAAAAGTAACATAATGTAAACAGGGGCGAATCCGATGGCAAAAAGAAAAGCAGTCCGTACAAAGAAAAAGGTCAAAAAGAATATATTGAACGGCGTTGTTCATATTCAGTCGTCGTTTAACAATACGATTGTAACGATTACCGATCCCATGGGAAACGTTGTATCCTGGTCCACCGCCGGCATGAACGGCTTCAAGGGCTCGCGCAAAAGCACGCCTTTTGCCGCGCAACTTGCCTCGGAAGACGCCGCCAAAAAGGCGAGGGAGCACGGCCTCAAAAATGTCGAAGTCTATGTTAAGGGGCCCGGTCCCGGTCGTGAATCCGCGGTGAAGTCGCTGCAGGCCTCCGGCCTTAATGTGACCATGATCAAGGACGTGACCCCGGTACCGCATAACGGATGCAAACCACCCAAGCGGCGCAGGGTTTAAGCGCAAGCTGAAACGCGCAAAATTGACAGTCTCGTAAAAAGTCGGGTTCAGACGGCTTTGTAAAAAGTTCAAGATCAAGGCTTGCGAAATTTCGAAGAATGCAGCGTACTTAGTGTACGTGAAATTCTGAGAAATTTCGCATAACGCAGATATTGGACTTTTTACGAAGCCGTCAAAATTGATATAGAGAGGGAGGATACGTTGTCACGATACCGTGGTTCTGTATGCCGGCTTTGCCGGCGTGAAAATTTGAAATTGTACCTTAAAGGGGATCGCTGCTATTCAGATAAATGCGCTATAGACCGACGCACTTATCCGCCGGGGCAGCATGGCCAGCGCCGGACCGGCAAGATTTCCGACTATGGCCTACAGCTGCGAGAAAAACAGAAGGTGAAACGCACTTATGGCCTTGGCGAAAATCAATTCAGGCTTTTTTTCAAGCGGGCGGATGCCGGAAAGGGTATAACCGGCGTTGCGCTTCTCGTTATGCTTGAGAGGCGCCTTGACAACGTGGTTTTCAGGCTTGGCTTCGCAAATTCCAGGGCGCAGTCACGGCAATTGGTAAGGCACAACCATTTTTTAGTCAATGGCAGGAAGGTCAATATCCCCTCCTACCAGACCAAGACCGGTGATGTTATTGAGATCCGGGAAAAGAGTAAAAAAGTCCAGGCCATCAACGATGCCGTAGATGCTGTTGTACGCCGTGGTATGCCGCAATGGCTGGAACTCGACAAGGACAATCTGAAAGGGACGATCAAGGCCATGCCGGTTCGTGAGGATATTACGATGCCGATACAGGAACACCAGATTGTTGAGTTTTATTCCAAGTAAACAGCCTGGTTGCCAATCCGTTTCTCTTGGATCTCCTGAGGCATCCGGAAGGGTCTTTTGTTCGGATCGAGATAAAAACCATTAAGGAGATTATAATGTCCTTGAATGAATTAACCTATATGAACTGGCGGGAAATTATCAATCCCGGCAAGGTTCAGATTGACAGCCAGACGGAAAGCTACGGCAAATTTGTGTGGGAACCCCTGGAGCGGGGATTCGGCATAACAATCGGCAATTCCTTAAGGCGCATCATTCTTTCGTCGCTTTACGGGGCCGCTATCGTTTCCGTAAAAATCAATGATGTGATGCATGAATACAGCACCATTGATGGTGTTCTGGAAGATGTATCCGAAATCATTTTGAATTTGAAAAAAGTCCGCATCAAAATGAGCGACGCCGCGCCGAAGACGCTTGAAGTTCAATCCAAAGGCGAGGGAGTCGTTACGGCGGCCAGCATTGTGAGCCCCGATGGCCGAGTGACGGTGTTGAATCCGGATCAGCACATCGCCACGGTAACCGCGGACGTTGAGTTGAATATGGCCTTGACCGCTGCCGCAGGCAAGGGGTACAGCCTTGCGGAATCAAACAAGGACCCGGATGCCCCGGTGGGCACCCTGGCCATTGATTCTGTTTTTTCACCGATCCAGAGGGTGAGCTACCTTGTGGGTAACGCACGTGTGGGCCAGAGAACGGATTATGACAAGCTGACCATGGAAATCTGGACCGATGGTTCCGTCAAGCCGGAAAATGCCGTTTCATATGCGGCCAAGATTCTCAAGGAACAGATGAATGCGTTTATCAATTTCGATGAGGATGATGAGCCCACCCCCCAGGAGCCGGTTGAAAGCGAAGCAAAGCAGAAATTTAATGATAACCTTTACCTGGACGTGGATGAGTTGGAATTGTCGGTGCGCAGCGCGAACTGCCTGAGAAATGCGAACATTCATAAGATATACCAGCTGGTCCAGAAAACCGAATCCGAGATGCTCAAAACAAAAAATTTCGGCAGAAAATCACTAAACGAAATCAAGGAACTGTTATCGGAAATGGGTCTTTCACTGGGGATGAAGCTTGATGGGTTCGTTCCGCCGGAAGAGGACCCTGAACAGGGAGAGAATTAGTCATGCGGCATAAAAAGAGCGGCGTTAAACTCAATCGTACAAGCAGCCATCGCAAAGCGATGTTTAGAAATATGGTCACATCCCTATTCAAGCATGAACGAATTAAAACCACCGATGTAAAGGCCAAGGCGTTGCGCGGATGGGCGGACCACCTGGTTACCCTGGCCAAGCGCGGCGATTTGCATGCCAGGCGTCAAGCGGCGGCCATTATTCGTGAAAAGGATATCGTTCAAAAGCTTTTTGACCAGGCGCCGACGCGTTTTGAAGGTGTCTCAGGGGGTTATACGCGTATTATCAAGCTGGGACACCGTCCCGGCGATGCGGCACCCATTTCCATCATCGAATTGACCGGTGAGCCGCCGGCAGCAGCAGCAGCAACTGAGACCGGCGACAAGACGGCCAAAAAGGAATAAATTGTTTCATCGTTCCCTTTATCTTTTCAT